>DATNFJ010000058.1:0-22669 GCA_035606455.1 Sphingomicrobium sp. | reverse complement strand
GCTTTGGAGGGCTCGGTTAAGAAGCTCCTTGATTTCAACGAAAGAGGAGGAGTGGTTGATTTCGTAGCTCCGCCCGAGCCGGAGGCGGCCGACGACGAAGACAATGGCGACGCTGAGGACAAAGGACGTCAACTTCTCGCGGATGCTCGCCGAGTAATCCATGAATACCAAGGTGAGCGAGAGTCATTGCGATTGTTAACCGATCAGTCGGCAACGGCAAACGACAACGACGCAGACTGATTAAAGCGGTAGCCGTCACGGGAGTAAATCCCGTGACGTCGGACGGGCTCGCTCGGCTGAGGCCTCGCGCCCCGCCGGCCGAGCAAAATCCGTCTCTACGCGCTGCTTCCCGATTGCTCGCGCAATCGCTCAGCTGCGCTCGGCGGATTTTGCTGTCCTACAGCCCCAGGGACGAGATAACTGATTCGCCTCCTTTTCCCCGTGGAGGCAGAATGTCTGAGCACAACCGGTACTCGTTAGAGCGCATCCTTCGCTGTCGCGACGGCTCGAACCGAGCGCGCCCTCGAGAATCCGACACATCCGACAGTCTCACGTTCGCGCGCGTGCGTGCGCGCCCGCGTGGAAGACTCAACTTTGGCAACTTTCGAGCCAAAAGGAGCGCCGGCGCGCAACGGTGCGCGCGCTCCCCGGCGGTCAAGCTACCGGGAGGCTCGCGCGGCCTCGGCCGGACTTATTTTTTCTTGGCGGTCGACTTCTTGGCGGTGGTCTTCTTCGCGGCGGTCTTTTTGGCCGCGGGCTTCTTGGCGGCAGTCTTCTTCGCGACAGTCTTCTTCGCGGCCGTCTTCTTCGCGGCCGTCTTCTTTGCCGGGGCCTTCCTGGCGGTGGTTTTCTTCGCTCCGGACTTGGTTGCTGCCTTGGCCATTCATCCTCTCCCATTGAGGGCCTAAAAACCGCCTCAAGGTAACAGCGGTTTCGAGCGAAGAAAACGCGATTTAATAGCGCTCTTCGTTCCCCTCTTGTTCTTGTGGAACAAATCGGATACGAACACGCGTTCACAGGCGGAGCTCGGCCGCCCAGGATGCAGCACCGATTGTGCTTGAACGGGGAGTGACGACATGGCAGCGCAGTTGAAGGTCATCGGCAGCGGAGTGGAAGCGTCAGTGCAGAATTCGGGCATGGACCGGCAGAAGGCCCTCGAAGCGGCGCTCGCCCAGATCGACCGCGCGTTCGGCAAGGGCTCGGCGATGAAGCTCGGAAGCCGCGAGAAGATCGAGATCGAGACCATCTCGACCGGTTCGCTCGGGCTCGACATTGCGCTTGGAGTCGGCGGGCTTCCGCGCGGCCGGGTGGTCGAAATCTACGGGCCGGAAAGCTCGGGCAAGACGACGCTTGCGCTCCACGCCATCGCCGAAGCGCAGAAGAACGGCGGAACCGCGGCCTTCGTCGACGCCGAGCATGCGCTCGATCCGGCCTATGCGAAGAAGCTCGGGGTCGACATCGACGAGCTGATCGTCTCGCAGCCCGACACGGGCGAGCAGGCGCTCGAGATCGTCGATACGCTGGTGCGCTCGAACGCGATCGACGTGCTGGTCATCGATTCGGTCGCCGCTTTGGTGCCGCGGGCCGAAATCGAGGGAGAGATGGGCGACCAATTGCCCGGCCTCCAGGCGCGGCTGATGAGCCAGGCGCTGAGGAAGCTCACCGGCTCGATCAGCCGCTCGCAAACCACGGTGATCTTCATCAACCAGGTGCGGATGAAGATCGGCGTGATGTACGGCAACCCCGAGACGACGACCGGCGGCAATGCGCTCAAATTCTACGCTTCGGTCCGGCTCGACATCCGCCGCACGGGACAGATCAAGGACCGCGACGAGATTGTCGGCAACGTCACCCGCGTGAAGGTCGTCAAGAACAAGGTCGCGCCGCCGTTCAAGCAGGTCGAGTTCGACATCATGTACGGCGAAGGCGTGTCGAAGATGGGCGAGATCCTCGACCTCGGCGTGAAGGCCGGACTGGTCGAGAAATCGGGTGCCTGGTTCAGCTATGACAGCGTCCGCATCGGCCAGGGCCGCGAGAATGCCAAAGCCTATCTCAAGGAAAACCCCGACGTCGCCCGCCGGATCGAAAACGCGATCCGTGGGAAGACCGAGGAAGTCGGCGAAGCGCTGATGGTCGGCGCGGAACCCGCGGACGAGAGCGAGGACCTCTCGGCCGAATAAGCCTCTTCTCCCTCTTCCGCATTGCGGGAGAGGGGCCGGGTGGGGGCCTGTCGGGGGAGCTAAACGACTTCCTCCGGAACCGGCGGGATGACGTCGGCGCGGTTACCCCCGATCCGCGCGAACAGCTGCTTCGGCTCGGTCAGGACGATCAGCAGGAACCCGCCGGCCGCGCAGGCCGCTGTTCCGATGATGAATGGCAAGGGCGTGCCGTCGAACCGCTGCCCGATCCAATAGCCGATCGCCGCGGCGCCGATGGTCCCGGCCATGCCCTGGACCGAGGAAGCGGTGCCCGCGATCGGCGCCATATTCTCCATCGCCAGCGTGCCGAGATTGGACGAAGTGAAAGCGAAGCTCGCCATGGTCAGTCCCTGCATGACGACGAACAGCGGCAGCGTCTCGAACCCGGCAAGCGCCAGCGCCGCGTGGGCCGCCGTGACGACGACCATGGCAAGCGATGCGCTGTGGCCGACCCGCCGCAACCCGAAGCGGCCGACGACTCGCGAGTTCAAATAGGAGGCGAGCGCCATCGGCGCGGCGACGCAGGCGAAGACAAGCCCGATCAGGCCCGGCGCATGGAACGACTCGAACACGATTTGCTGGATCGAGGAGATGTAGGCGACCAGCCCCGAAAAGCTGACGGTCACCGCGAGCGTATATCCGCGCGACTTGCTGTCGCGGATCGATTCGAGGATCGCCTCGCCGATCGGGCGCCAGCTGAGCGGTCGCCGGAACTCGGGATGGAGCGTCTCCGGCAGGCGGATCGACGGCCACACCACCATCGCCGCGGCGTAGATGACGAGCACGGCAAAGATCGCCCGCCACGGCGCGAACAGCAGGATCAGCTGGCCGACGTTGGGCGCGAGCACCGGCATCAGCATGAAGGTCATGAATACGAGGCTCATCACTCGCGCCATCGCCTCGGCCTCGAACAGGTCGCGGACCATGGCGATGACCAGCACCCGCGACGCGGCCGCCGACGCGCCCATCAGCACGCGCCCGGCGATCAGCACCGGGAAGCTTGGCGCAAGCGCGCACATCAAGGCGAACAGTCCGTACAGCCCGACGCCCGCCGCCATGATCGGCTTGCGCCCGAACCGGTCGGCGAGCGGCCCCCACAGCAGCTGCGTCGAGGCGAAGCCGATGAAGTACGCGATCACGACCAGCTGCCGGTCGTTCTCGTGCGGCACGCCGAGCGAGTGCCCGATGTCGGGCAGCGCCGGGATCATCGCGTCGATGGCGAAGGAGTTGAGCGCCATGAGCGCGGCGAGCATCACCGTCATCTCGCGCGTTCCAGGGCGCTTCACGCCGTCGTGGGCCAGGGAATCGAACATGGGCCGCGCCTGCTGGCCGATTGCTCATTGGCGTGCAACAGTGGCTTCGGATCGCGAGGGGGGAATGCGATGATTCAGCGTCGGACATTTCTGGCAGGGTCGGGTGCCGCGGCCGCGGCGATGACGCTGCCGATCAGCCGGGTGATGGCGCAGGCCGCCGAGGCGCTGACGCCGGTCGCGCTTCCGCCGCCGATCTCCGCAGCCGAGCGGCTGCAGCGGCTGTCGAGGGCCCGCCGGCTGATGCAGCAGAATGGCATTGGCTCGGTGATCGTCGAATCGGGTTCCAGCCTCGACTATCTGACCGGCGTCGAGTGGCACCGCTCGGAGCGGCTCACCGCGGCCGTGATCCCCGCCGAGGGCGACCCCATTGTCGTTACGCCCTTCTTCGAGATGCCGTCGGTCAAGGAGACTCTCGCCATCCCGGCGGAGGTGCGCACCTGGAACGAGGACGAGGACCCGCTGAAGCTCGTCGCCGACTTTCTCCGCGAGCGCGGCGTCGCCGCGGCGCCGGTAGGGTTCGAGGAGACCGACCGCTATTTCATCGTCGACCGGCTCCAGCAGCAGCTTCCCGGCGTGAAGGCGGTGAGCGCCAATCCGGTTGTCCGTGCGCTGCGCCTGATCAAATCGCCCGCCGAGCTGTCGTTGATGCAGGCCGCGAACGACATCACCATCCGCGCCATGCGCCACGCCGCCGAGGGCGCCCGCGCCGGAATGACTCCGGCAGACTTCGGCGCTGCGATCGACGCGGCGACCGCCGCGCTCGGCGGAAGCCCCGAATTCTCGCTCGTCCTCATCGACGAGGCCTCGGCGCTGCCGCATGGCTCGAAAAAGCCGCAGGTCGTCAAGCCCGGGAGCACGATCCTGTTCGACTGCGGCTGCACCGTTCACGGCTACCAGTCCGACATCTCGCGGACCTTCGTTTATGGCGCCGCCCCGACGGCCGATCAGCGCAAGGTGTGGGACCAGGTCCACCAAGGCCAGCAGATCGCGATCCGCGCGGCGAAGCTCGGAGTCCCGGTCGGCACCATCGACGATGCCGTGCGCGCGGCCTACGAAAGCTGGGGCTACGGGCCCGGATACAAGCTTCCGGGCCTCCCGCACCGCACCGGCCACGGCATCGGCATGGACGGGCACGAACCCGCTTATCTCGTCCACGGCGACCCGACGCCGCTCGCAGCGGGCATGTGCTTCTCCGACGAGCCGGGCATCTACATCCCGGGCAAGTTCGGCGTGCGCCTCGAGGATTGCTGGCACATGACCGAGGCGGGGCCGAAATTCTTCACCCAGCCGCCGCCGAGCATCGACCGGCCGTTCGGCTAGTCCTTCGCCGCGACCGTGCGGTGAGTCGGCGCTTGCGGAGGATCGATATCCGCCGGCTCGATCGGGTCGAGCGCCCCTTCCCAGCGCGCGATCAGGCTCGACGCCACCGCGTTCCCGACCACATTGGTCGCCGAACGGCCCATGTCGAGGAAATGGTCGACCGCGAGCACCAGCAACAGTCCCGCCTCCGGGATGTGGAAGATCGGGAAGGTCGCGGCGATGACCACCAGGCTGGCGCGCGGAACGCCGGCCATTCCCTTGGATGTGACCATCATGACCAGCAGCATGGTGACCTGCTGGCCGATCGACAGGTGAAGTCCGTACGCTTCGGCGATGAAGATCGAGGCGTACGTCATGTACATCATCGACCCGTCGAGGTTGAACGAATAGCCGAGCGGGAGGACGAAGCTGGCGATCCTGGGCGGCACTCCGAACCGGTCCAGCGCCTCCAGAGTCCGCGGGTAGGCGGCTTCCGACGAGGCGGTCGAGAAGGCGAGGACGACCGGATCGCGGATGTAACGGACGAGGTGCCGCGTGCGCGGCCCGACGATGAGAAAGCAAACGCCGATGAGCAATGCCCAAAGGACGATCAGTCCGACGTAGAAGCTGCCGACGAACTTGCCGAATGTGGCGATGATCTGCGGGCCGCGCTCGGTGATCGCTCCGGTCACCGCGGTGAATACGGCGAGCGGGGCGAAGCGCATCACATAATCGGTGACCTGGAGCATCACCTTGACCAGGCTTTCGACGCCTTTGACGATCGGCGTCCCGGCTTCGCCGATTGCCGTCAGCGCGACCCCGAAGAAGATCGAGAAGATGACGATCGGCAGGATGTCGTTGGTGCTCATCGCGTCGAAGATCGACGACGGCACCAGGTGGGTGATGAAGTCCTTGAGGTTGAACGCCGACGTTTCGACGCCGCTCGCGGCGGTCGCGGGAGGGATCGGCAGATTGAGTCCGGCGCCGGGATGGACCGCGTGAACGAGGATGAGGCCGAGCGTGAGCGAAACGAGGCTTGCGAGGATGAACCAGCCGAGCGAGCGGATGCCAATCCGGCCGAGCGCGGCAACATCGCCCATGTGCGCGATCCCCGCGACGAGGGTGGAGAAGACCAGCGGCGCGATGATCATCTTGATCAGGCGCAGGAAGAGCGTGGTGACGATGCTGAGATAATCGGCGATCGCCTTCAGCCGGGCGGCCGAGGCCGGCGTCCCGTCGTCAAGCGCGTAATTGATCGCCCACCCGGCGATGATCCCGAGCACCAGCGCGATCAGGATGAAGCGCGTCAATTTCCTGGCCAAACCCACTCTCCTCGACGGCAGCGCTTGCAGTGAGCGATGCAGCCGTCAAGCTTCACAGCCGTCTGGACGCCAGCTAGTGCCGCGCCATGACATCCGACGTTCTGCAGTTCGGACGTGAAGTCCTGCACGACGAGGCCCGGGCGCTCGACGCCCTGGCCGACAGTCTCGACGGTCCTTTCGAGGAAGCAGTTCGGCTGATCCTCGACTGCAAGGGAAAGCTGATCGTCAGCGGACTTGGGAAGTCGGGCCACATCGGACGCAAGATCGCGGCGACCTTCGCCTCGACCGGCACGACGGCCACCTTCCTCCACCTCGCCGAAGCGATCCACGGCGATCTCGGAATGGCGAGCAAGGGGGATGTCGCGATCCTGATTTCGCAGAGTGGGGAGACCAGGGAGCTCGAAGCCGTTGTCGACCATTTCGCGCACGTCGGAATTCCGGTGGTCGCGATCACCGGCAATGGCGGCTCGATGCTCGCGAGTGCCGCAGCCGCCGCGCTCGTCCTGCCCCACTGGACGGAAGTCGGTCCCGAGTCGGTCGCGCCGACGTCTTCGACCACCATGACCCTCGCGCTCGGCGATGCGCTCGCCATGACCGTGATGCGCCAGAAGGGCTTCACCCGGACCGATTTCGGGCGTCTCCACCCCGGCGGTTCGCTCGGCGCGCGGCTGAAGCCTGTCCGGCGGCTGATGCATTCGGGCGACGCGCTGCCGCTGACGCGTCAGGACTCATCGATGCACGACACGGTGGTCGAAATGTCGGCCAAGCGGCTCGGCATCGTCGGCGTGGTCGACGGCGACGGCTACCTCGTCGGCGCGATCACGGACGGCGATCTCAGGCGCCATATCGAGCAGGGCCTCGATCATGCGGCCGCGGAGTTCATGACTCCGGATCCCAAGACGATCCTGCCCGATTCGCTCGTGGACGATGCGTTGACCTTGTTCGAGGAGAACAGGATCACCGCATTGTTCGTGGTCGAGGAAGAAGGGAACGGAAAGCGGCCCGTCGGCGTGCTCCACATCCACGACTGCCCACCCGCGCGGTGAGATGAACACGGTCATCCTGATCCCGGCGCGCTACGCGTCGTCGCGCTACCCAGGAAAGCCGCTGGTCGAGCTGAAGGGGGCGAGCGGCACGCCCAAGCCGCTGATCCACCGCAGCGTCGAAGCGGCGCGGCGGGTGCCGGGCGTCGCCGGCGTGTTTGTGGTGACCGATGACGAGCGGATCGCCGAATGCTGCGCCTCGGCGAGCGTCGGCGTGATCATGACCTCTCCCGAATGCCGCAACGGCACCGAGCGCTGCGCCGAGGCGCTTGCCCAGATTCACCAGCCCGATCTGGTCATCAACTTCCAGGGCGACGCGCTGCTGACTCCGCCGAGCTTCGTCGAGGCGCTGATCGCCCGGATGGAGAGCGAGCCGGAGGCTCTGGTCGCGACTCCGGCGATGCAGCTGAGGAGCGAAGAGGTGCAGGCGCTTCGCCGCGAGGAAGAAGCGGGGCGGGTCGGTGGAACGACGGTGGTGACGGACTCGCGCGGCCACGCGCTCTATTTCTCGAAGCGGCTGATCCCGCACTTGCCCAAATGGGCGGCCGAGGCAGAACCGACGCCGATGAAACTCCACGTTGGCGTCTATGCATATCGGCCGGCCGCGCTCGAACTCTATCGCGACACGCCGCAGAGCGAATTGGAAATACTCGAAGGGCTCGAGCAGCTTCGCTTCCTCGATGTCGCCGTTCCGATCGCCGTGGTCGAGGTCGAAACGCCGCGATTCGCGCTTCGGGAACTAAACAATCCCGAGGACGTCGCGCCGATCGAGGAGGCGCTCGCCGCTGCGGGCCTCGAATGAGCTACTGGGATTTGCTCGACCCGAAATACCGGCTGATCCTGTGCGATCTGTGGGGCGTGGTTCATGACGGCGTCGAGCTATATCCGGGTGCCACCGAGCGCCTCCACCAATGGCGCGACGAGGGCCGCTGCGTAATTCTGCTGACTAACGCGCCGCGAACCGAAGACGCCGTCGAACGGCAACTGACCGAGATCGGCCTGCCGAACGATTGCTGGGACGCGATTGCGACCAGCGGCGAAGCGGGAATCGCCGCTCTGAACGCTCTCGGCAGGCCGGTGGGCTTCATCGGCACGCCCGACGACCGCGAAGTGCTGGAAGGCTGGGGGGTCGTCATTGCCGACGACGGCAACTTCGCCGACCTCGCCTGCACCGGTCTGCGCGAGCGGCCATATGGCAAGGCCGAGGATTATCGCGCGGAGCTCGCGCGGCTGGTCGAGCGCGACGTCCACATGCACTGCCTCAATCCCGACCGAGTGGTCGTTCGCGGCGGCGTGCCCGAAGCCTGCGCCGGCGCGATCGCCGATCTCTATCAGATGCTCGGCGGGCGAGTGACCTGGTACGGCAAGCCCTTTCCGGCGATTTACGAGCACGCGCTCCGCCGTGCCGGAAATCCCCCGGTGGACGAGGTGCTTGCGGTCGGCGATGGGCTCCAGACCGACATCCTCGGCGCCGCCCGAATGGGCTTCGACGCCGTGTTCGTGGCCGGCGGCATCAACGCGGGTGAGCCGTTCCCGGAGGATTTTGCAGCGTCCAATGGGGTCGGCGACTGGAAGCCGATCGCGGTCGTCGACGGGCTCGCCTAACGCGGCGCGGGCTCGGCCTTTCGCGGCCGGACCCGGCGATGTTCCTGGCGCAGCAGCCACATCATCGTCGCGACCGTGGCCAGATTGGCGAGCACGATGGCGATCGCCGCGCCATTCACCCCGAAGTTCCAGCACAAGGGCGCGACGATCAGGAAATAGGCGATCGTGCCGAGGAGCCGGGCCTTGAGCGGTCCGTCGGGCCGGTCGAGCGCGTAGAGCATCGGCGGAAGCGGGAAGCTGAACACGCTGAGGAAAGGAACGACCATCAGGATCACCATCGCGTCGTAGGAAGCGAGGAAATCCCTGCCGAACAGGAATGAGACGATCGGCTTTCCTCCGATGAGCAGGATCAGGATTGCGGCGAGGGCGATGCCGCTGGCAAGCGCGGTTCCGCGAAGCATCAGCTTCCACGGCTTCTTGCTAGAAAGGTCCATGCGCACGACCTCGGGATAGAAGGCCTTGGCGAGCAGGTCTGCCGGCTTCGACGCGCCGTCCGACAGCACCGACGCGACCCGAAACAGCGCTGCCCCGGCCGCTCCGAGCAGCCCGCCGACAGTCAGTCGCGCAATCGGACCCCACACCGACTGTACGCTGGCGGTAAGGTTGACCTGGATCGCAAAGCGCCATGCGCCCGCCAGGCTGTCGGGCCTCAGCGTCGGCCGAATGCCCTCGAGAAGACCGCGCCGGCGAAGCTCGCGCCACGCCAGGAACCAGTCGTAGAGGTCGCCCGCGAGACTGGTCGCGTACCACGCCGCAACATAGGCAACGAAGCCGCCGCCCAGGAAATAGACGGCAAGAACGACGAACAGCCGGCTGATCGGCGTCACCGTGTCCGCCCAGCTGATCTGGTCGAACCGGTCGAGCGCTCGAAGCACGCCGGTCGGCGTGGCCGCCGCCATGGTCGGGAGGAGCGTGCAATAGAGCATCGCGATCCACACCTGGCCGGGCGAGATCCCGACCCACGGCCCGACGAACGGAAGGAGCGCGAGCGCGACGAGCATTCCGCCGACGCCGCTCATCGCATCGAGCGCGAAGGCGAACCCGGTGGAGGTCTTGAAATCTTCATGCTCGCCGTGGAGCACTCTGCCGCCGTAGCGGACGATCAGCTGCCACGACTGGAACTTGGCGATTCCGCTCACCGAGCGCGCGTAGCTGTCGATCAGGATCAGCGCGCCGAGCAGAAGCAGGCCGAGCGCATGCGCGGCAAGCGCCATCGTCGCCACCTGCGCGATCGCCGCAACGACCTTGGAAACCGCGAGATAGCTGCTGTTCCTCAGCAGCGAGCGGAAATGCTGGTCCTTGAACCAGTGCTTCATGGATCGAGGCTTAGGGGAGGCCGGCGTCGCTGTCGCGCCCTTTAAGCTCCTCCCTGCGAGCGTAGCTCGTGGGGAGGGGGACCGCTCGACGCAGTCGAGTGGTGGAGGGGTTTACCGGCGCCGGCCCAAACCCCTCCACCATCGAATCTTCGTTCGATGGTCCCCCTCCCCATCGCTGCGCGATGGAGAGGAGCTTGTTATGCCGGCTCCGGCACCTTCTGCTGGATCACCTTGTCGGCGAGGGGCCCGTTCAGTTCGGCCAAATGATCGAACTCGGCCTCGTAGGTCGCCAGGCCCTGGCTCTGCGACCGGAGTTCGGCCTCGAGCCCCGACAGCTCGGCTTCGGGAATGACCGCGTCGATCCGGTCCCATCCGGCCCAGCCGTCGCGCGGGCCGAGGCCGAGCATCTGCCCCCGCCGCCCCGCGATCGCCGAGGTGATGCGGCTGGTCGCGTTCGACGGGCAGACGACGGTCAGCTTGTGCATCGGCTCGAGCAGATGCGGCTGGGCCGCACTCAGCGCTTCATGCATGGCGATTCGCCCGGCGAGCCGGAATGCGAGCTCGGAACTGTCGACGCTGTGATAGCTGCCATCGACCAGCGCGACGTGGCAGTCGACGACCTGGAAGCCGAGCGGCCCTTTCTCCATTGCCTCGCGCACGCCTTCCTCGACGGCGGGGATCCACTGCTTCGGCACCGAGCCCCCGTGGATCCGCTCCTCGAACACGAAGCCGGAGCCGCGGGGCAGCGGCTTCACCTCGATGATCACGTCGCCGAACTGGCCGTGGCCGCCCGACTGCTTCTTGTGGCGGCCTTTCTGGGTCACCGGCTTGCGGATCGATTCACGGTAGCCGACCGTCGGCGTGTGGCTCTTCACCTCGACCCCGAAGCGCCGTTTGAGCCGCGCCAGCACCGTGTTCAGATGCTCGTCATTCACTCCGCGCAGGCGGATCTCGTGATTGGCTTCGTCATGCTCGACCACGAGCGCCGAATCTTCCTCGGCCAGCCGGTGCAGCGCGCCTGACAGCTTGACGTCGTCCTTGCGGTCGGCGGGTTCGATGGCGATCGCGCAGTTGCGCGCCGGATAGCCGATGTGGATCGATGGCGGGACCTTCCCGGCGCTCAGCCATTCGCCCGCCTTCACCGTGTCGATCTTGGCGACGGCGACCAGATCGCCGCTTTCGCCTGCACCGATCTTCTGCGTCTTCTCGCCCTGGACCTTGAACAGTGACCCGACACGCGCGTGGTCGCCCTCGCTCGTCTTCAGGTCGGAGCCCTCCGCGATCCTGCCGCCGAGCACGCGCGCCATGGCGAGACGGCCGATCGAGCCGTGGACGACCTTGAAGACGTACATCGACGGATCGGTCACCTCGAGGCGGCTCGCCGCCGCCGACGGAGCCGGCGCTTCGTGGCGCATGGCCTTGAGCAGCCGGCGAACGCCCCACGAGCTGCTCGCCGAGCCGAACAGCACCGACACGCCGAGGCTCTCGCCGGTCTCGCGGGCGAGGTCCTGCAAAACCTTCTCGCGCGTCGGAGACTGGTCCATCAGCAGCTGCTCCAGCAGCTCGTCGTCGTGATCGGCAAGCTGTTCGAGCATTTGAGTCCGCGCCTCGTGCTCGCGGTCCTGGAGCTCGGACGGGATGTCGATGCGCTCCGACTGCTGGCCGGGCCGGTACTTGAACGCATATTCGAGCGCGAGGTCGATGAAGCCGCTGATCTTCTCGCCGTCGCGGATTGGGACCTGGCGCGCGATCAGCGGCGAGACGCTCATCGGCTGGAGCGCCGACAGCAGGTCGCGGATCCGCCCGTGCGCCTGGTCGATCCGGTTGACGAAGATGAGGTGCGGGATTCCGAGCTCGTCGAGCGCGCGCAGCGCGGGAGCGGCGAGCGGCGCCCGCGCCGGGTCGGGATCGACCACGACGATAGCGACGTCGGCAATCGCCAGCGCCTTCGCACCGTCGGCGGCAAAGCCGACCGAGCCGGGGCAGTCGATCAGCGCGAACTGGTCGCCGAGATAGTCGAAATTGTAGAGGTTGAGCTCGGTCGAGCCGCCGCGCTGGCGCGCTTCGGGGCTCGAATCGCCGATGCTGGAGCCGTTGGCCGTCGACCCCAGGCGGTCGGTGGCGCCGGCTGCGAACAGCATCGCTTCGGCAAGGCTGGTCTTTCCCGCGCCGGCGGGTCCCACCAGCGCGATCACTCGGGTGCCTTTGGATGGTTGTCCGGCCATGCGACTCTCCTTCGTCCGGGTTGCGGGCGTTCCGAGTCGCTGAAGGCGCCCCGAAGCGCTCTTCGTTGAAATATTCACCGTCCGACTGTTTGCGGCGCTTGGCAAGACCTCTCTTCTCCTCCCCCGCGTTCGCGGGGGAGGTGTCGAGCGTAGCGAGACGGAGGGGGCCCCTCCACTAGGTCCCCCTCCCCTGCAAATGCAGGGGAGGAAAGGAACGCGGGCGTGTGGGATGCGGTTTTCGCTCCCATGGTCGACCCGAAAGGACATCAGGCGAGCTCGCCGGCGCAGATGCCGCCGCCGGCGTGGAAGGACATCGTCAAGCGCACCTACAAGCGGACGTGGGACGACAATGTCGCGCTCGTCTCCGCCGGAGTCGCGTTCTACGGCTTCTTCGCCTTGCTCTCGCTGCTGGGGCTGATCGTGCTGGTTTACGGCTTCGTCGCCGATCCGGCCGCCGTCATCGACCAGGTGCGGCCCTGACCGGGGTGCTTCCGGCCGACGTCGCGCTGCTGATCGGCAATCAGCTGATGACGGCCGTCAAATCGTCTCAAGGCACCAAGGGGCTCGGAATCCTCGTCGCCTTCCTGGTCGCGATTTACGGCGGCACGAACGGCGCCGCCTCGGTCATCACGGCGCTCAACATCGCTTACGAAGAAAAAGAGAAGCGCAGCCTTTTCCGCTTCTACCTGCTCGCGGTCGGAATGACGGTCGGCGCACTGATCGTCGCCTTGCTCGCGATCGCGGCCGTCGCCGCCGTCAGCTACCTGCAGAACCTGCTCCCCAAGGCCGCGCCGGCCACGGTGATCGCCGGCAAGGTCATCGGCTATCTGCTTCTGGCGGGCATCGCCGCGTTCGTCGCGTCGGTCCTCTATCGCTTCGGCCCGTCGCGCGAGGACGCCCAGTGGAAGTGGATAACCCCGGGATCGGCCTTCGCCGCGATTGCATGGCTGCTGCTGACGTTGATCTTCGGCTTCTACGTCAGCCACTTCACCAATTATCACGCAAGCTACGGCTCACTGGGCGCGGTCGTCGCGCTGCTGACCTGGATGTACCTGTCGGCCTATGCGTTCGTGTTCGGCGCCGAGCTCAACAGCGAGATCGAGCACCAGACCGCCAAAGACTCGACGACCGGCAAGCCCGAGCCGCTGGGTGATCGCGGTGCCTGGGCCGCCGATAATGTCGCAACCGACGACACGGTGCAGGACCGCCCCGAAAAGCAGCGCGAGGGCGCCGCGCTCACGCGAGGTGCACCGAAGGTGACGAAGGAAAAGGGCTAGGCCGCCGGCTAGTGTCTCAGTTGAATTTTAGCGTGAGTTCATAAAACCGTCTGCGAGCGCGCGGTTGTATTCTTCATCTGAGTAGCCGGGGCATCGTCTGCGCAATTCTGCTTGTCCTTCCGTGTCGCCAACTCGGTTCATAGCGTCGCGCCAGCGAGGATCGTCGCGCATCTCAACGGCAAGGTCATAGGCGGCGGAAAGTAGGCGGTCGTCCATCAACCTATCGTATCAGATGGCGCGTTTCTTGTAAGGGCCGCGTCCGGGGTCTGCCTTTCTTCACAGTGCTTGAAGAGAAGGCGAATCCGGCTCGACGTCGGGATGACGATCACGCCGCCGGAAGCAGCCGCCGCTCTCCGGCGAGGCGAAGCAACGCCGCCTGCAGCTTCTCGAATGCCCGCACTTCGATCTGGCGGATGCGTTCACGGCTCACGCCGTAGACCTGGCTCAGTTCCTCGAGCGTTTTCGGCTCGTCCGCGAGCCGCCGTTCGATCAGGATGTGCTTCTCGCGGTCGTTCAGCGACTCCATCGCGCTCATGAGGAGGTCGTGGCGAACCCGCGTCTCCTCATCCTCGGCGATCTGCTCGTCCTGAAGCGGGCCGGTATCGACGAGGAAATCCTGCCACTGGCTCTCGCCGCCCTCGTCGCCCTTCAGGGAAACGTTGAGGCTGGTGTCGCCGCCCATCGCCATCCGGCGGTTCATCGAGACAACCTCGTCCTCGGTGACGCCCAGGTCGGTCGCGATCTTGGTCACGTCCTGGGGCTTCAAATCGCCTTCCTCGAACGCGTCGATCTGGTTCTTCATCCGCCTCAAGTTGAAGAACAATTTCTTCTGCGCGGCCGTGGTGCCCATTTTGACGAGGCTCCAGGAGCGCAGGATGAATTCCTGGATCGAGGCCCGGATCCACCACATGGCGTAGGTCGCGAGGCGGAAGCCGCGGTCGGGCTCGAACTTCTTCACGCCCTGCATCAGGCCGATATTGCCTTCGGAGATGAGTTCGCTGACCGGAAGGCCGTAGCCGCGGTAGCCCATCGCGATCTTGGCCACGAGCCGGAGGTGCGAATTCACCAGCTTGGCCGCGGCTTCGGTGTCGCCATGCTCGCGCCAGCGCTTGGCGAGCATATATTCTTCCTCGGGGCTGAGGATCGGGAATTTCTTGATCTCGGCAAGATAGCGGTTGAGTCCGGCCTCCCCACCGGACGCGGGGAGCGAGACGATCCCTTTTCGAGTAGCCATATCCTTCGTCTTTCTCCCTTTTTCGGGCGCTTTGCGACCCTAGCTCGTTAACCTTTATACACCAAGCGCGCGCTTCAGTTCCTGCATGTCGGGCGGCAGGGGACTGGAGAACGACAGCCTGTTCTTCGTTACGGGATGGGTGAACCCAAGCTCGGCGGCGTGCAGCGCTTGCCGGTGAAATCCGAGCTCCTTCAGCAATTTGCTGTGGTTTTTTCCCGAACGGCCGTAGACCGGATCGCCAATCAGAGGATGACCGATCGAAGCCATGTGCACGCGGATCTGGTGAGTCCTGCCGGTTTCGAGACGGCATTCGACCATCGCGGCACCGTCCAGCACCTCCAGCCGCTTCCAATGTGTGACGGCGCGCTTCCCTCGATTAGCTTCGACGATGGCGATCCTCTTGCGGTTGGTCGCCGAACGGGCGAGTGGCGCGTCGACGGTGCCATTGCTCGCTTTGGGAACGCCATTGACGATCGCGAGGTAGCGGCGGTCGATCGAATGGGCGGCGAACTGCCTCGCCAGGCCTTCGTGCGCGACATCGGTCTTGGCGACCACCAGCAATCCGGACGTGTCCTTGTCGATACGATGAACGATCCCCGGCCGCGCCACGCCACCGATGCCCGACAGCGATCCGCCGCAATGGTGGAGGAGCGCATTCACCAGCGTACCGTCGCGATTACCGGCAGCAGGGTGGACGACCAGTCCGGCCGGCTTGTCGACGACGAGCAGGTGGTCGTCCTCGAACAGGATCGTCAGCGCGATGTCCTGCGGTTCATTGTGAGGCGGCGCCGGCTCGGGCACCGCCACACGAAGCGCTTCGCCGCCTTTGACCTTGAGCGCGGGGTCGCGAACGGCCGAACCTTGCGTCTCGACCGCGCCGCTTCGGATCAGCGCCTTCAGGCGCTCGCGCGAGAGCGTGGGAACTGCGGCCGCAAGCGCACGGTCGAGCCGCCAGCCCGCATGGGCGGGCTCCAGGCGCACGTCGATCGTCTGAATTCCCCCCATCTTCCTTGACGAATATGGGATTCGTGACGGGGCCGTTCAATGGCGCCAACTTGCGCGAGGTTAAACTCTGACGCATTCACGCTGGCCGTGAACAGCCTCGACCTCGCCAGCCTGCTTTGCTCGCGCCTCTGTCATGACCTCATGTCGCCGGTCGGCGCGCTCAACAATGGAATTGAGCTGCTCGCCGACGAGACCGACCCGGACATGCGCGACAAATGCCTCGAGCTGCTCGGCGACAGCGCCCGGGCGACCGCGAACAAGCTCAAATTCTTCCGCCTCGCCTTCGGCGCCGGGGGCGGATTCGGCGAGGAAATCGATACGCGCGAGGCGCGAGCCGCGCTCGAAGGACTGTTTGGCGGCGAGGGCAAGATCGAGCTCGGCTGGGTGGTCGAGAACGAGAAATTGCCCAAGGGCGCGGTCCGGCTGCTGCTCAACCTCGCGCTGCTCGCCGGCGACGCGCTGGTTCGAGGAGGGCGGCTTGACGTGGGAGCGGAGCGCGGCGATGGCGAAATCGAGCTCGCCGTTCGAGCGGAAGGCCCCCGCATCCTCCTCGATCCCGCGCTTCGCGAGACGCTCGCGACCGGCGGCAAGGGCATTATCGAGCCGCGCGCCGCTGGCGCCTGGCTCGCGCACAGCCTCGCGGCCGAGGCGGGCGGCTCGATCCGCCTGTCGGACCCGTCCAGTGACATGCTGATGATCGGGGTGACGATCCCGAACCAGGTCACGCGATAAACTCAAGACAGGGATAACGCGGCGTTAACTCCTGCCCGGCATAAGGCCGTCCAAAGCAGCGCTGAGGATGGTCCTATCCAATGGATGACCTGATTGCCGATTTCGTAGCCGAATGCCGCGAGATGCTCGAAGCCCTGGGAGGCGAAATCGTCGCCTGGGAAGCCGAGCCCGACGACCGCGCGCGGCTCGATAGCATCTTCCGCTTCGTGCATACCGTGAAAGGCAATTGCGGCTTCTTCGAGTTTCCGCGGCTCGAGGCGCTGAGCCACGCGGCCGAGGATGCGCTGGCCGACGTCCGGGCGGGGCGTCGCCAGGCCGACGTCCAGCTGGTCAGCGCCGTGCTCGGCGTCATCGACCGCATCGGCGAGATGATCGCCTCGATCGAAGCGGGCGAGGAAATGCCTGCCGGCGATGACAGCGCGCTCATCGATGCGCTCGCTCCGGGTGCCGAGGGCGCTGCAGTCCCTGCCGCGGTTGCCCTCGCCGAAGGCGGCGGCCGAGCCGCTTCCGCGCCGCGGACGATCCGCCTTTCGGTCGAGCTTCTCGACCGCGTGATGAGCACCGTCTCCGACATGGTGCTCGCCCGCAACGAGCTTGCGCGGCGTCTCCGCGAAGCGCCGACCGAAGTCGCGGTCGACGGTGCGTTCGAGCGGCTTTCCGCGATCATCGCCGACATGCGCGACGCGATCACCCGCACGCGCATGCAGCGGATCGAGAATCTCTTCGTCGGCCTTCCGCGGATGGTCCGCGACCTCTCCGCCGAGCTCGGCAAGCAGGTGCTGGTCGATATCGAGGGCGGCGACGTCGAGCTCGATCGCGAAATGATCGAGATGATTCGCGATCCCCTGACGCACATCATCCGCAACGCGGTCGATCACGGAATCGAGAAGCCGGCCGAGCGGCTCAAGGCCGGAAAGCGCGAGATCGGCATCCTGTCGGTATCGGCGCGCCAGTCGGGTAACCAGATCCTCATCGACATTCACGACGACGGCCGCGGGATCGACGGCAAGAAGCTGGTCGCCAAAGCGCTCGACGTCGGGCTGCTCGAGATGGACGAGGCGTCGAAGCTTTCGCCGCGCGAACAGCTTGCGCTGATCTTCGAGGCGGGTCTTTCGACCGCCAAGGAAGTCACCTCCATTTCGGGCCGCGGAGTCGGCATGGACGTGGTGCGCTCGAACGTCGAGCGGATCGGCGGAATCGTCGAGGTCGACAGCAAGCCGGGCGAAGGCACCCGGATGACTCTTCGAGTCCCGCTGACCTTGACCATCATTCCCGCGCTGACGGTATCGATCGCCGGCCAGCATTTCGCCATTCCGCGTTCGGCGATCGAGGAAATCGTCCGGTCCAACGGCGAGAGCGTTACGCTCGAGCATCTCGGCGGCGCGGGCGTCGCGACCATCCGGGGCCGCCGCGTTCCCGAAGTCTCGCTCGCGTCGATTCTCGGGATCGACAGCGCGGTCGAGGAGAAGGACCGCAGCCTGGTCGTCCTTCGTCCCGCAGGCGGCGACGTCTATGCCCTTTCGGTCGACCGAATCCACGATCACGAAGAGCTGGTGGTGAAGCCGGCCGCTCCGGCCGTCATGGCGACGGGCCTGTACGCTGGGACCACGCTCGCTGACGACGGCAGCCCGATCCTCCTCTTCGATCCCGCGGGCCTCGCGCTGATCGGCGGCGTGAAGCTCGAGGCGCAGGAGCGGGCCGCGCGAATCGCAGATGGCCAGACTGCAGCCGAAGCCCGATCGACCGCCGTGCTCCTGTTCCGGGCGCTCGACGGAAGCCGCCGGGCGCTGCGCCTGGCGGTCGTCGACCGGATCGAGGAAGTGCAGATCGACGCGGTCAAGGAATCGGCCGGCCAGTTGCGAGTCCAGGTTGGCGAAGCCATCCTGCCGCTTGCCGGCGCTTCCGGCGCCAGGCCGGCGGACGGCAAGATCCGCATGTTCCGCTTGAACGACGGCGCTCACGAGATCGGCTATGCCTTTGCCGAGGTCATCGACTTTGCGACGATCGACAATGAGATCATTCATTCCGACAGCCCCGGCGAGATCAGCGGCGTTTCGCTGATCAGCGGCGAGCCGGCGGAGCTGGTGGATGCGCACTGGCTGTTCGCGAACTTTGTCGGCGCCGCCGCGCGCGTCACCGAACCCTTGATCTGCCGGCTGCCGACCGACGATGTGTGGATGCAGAACATGATGCGGCCGATCGTCGAGGCCGCGGGGTACCGCGTGGTCGGCGATGAACACGAGGGTCGCGCGGACCTGACCATCGCGACGCAGGGGGCCGAGGTTCCCGGCGACGCGGCCGCCAAGACGATCTGGCTCCGCTCCGAACCCGAAGCGACGGGCAAGAAGGACGAGAGCATCTATCGCTATGACCGCGCGGGCCTTCTGATGGCGTTGAAGAGCAGCGCGGGGAGGGGCCAATGAACGTGCTGCTGCTGGTCGTGACCATCGACGGTGAGCGAGTCGCGCTGCCCGCGGCCTCCGTCGAATCGGTGGTCGAGCTCGACACCTTGATCACCGTGCCGCGCGCCGCGCCGCATGTCGCCGGCCTGTCGGCGCTTCGAAGCCGGGTTCTCACGGTCATCGACTGCAAGCGCTCGCTCGAGCTTGGCCAAAGCGACTGCTCCGGCGGGATCCGCGAGGCAGCGGTCGTCGAGCTGGACGGCCATCACTATGCGCTGATCGTCGATCTGGTCGAAGACGTAGTCGAGGCTCTGTCCGAGCCTTCGCCTGTGCGCTCGACCATGGGCGGCGGCTGGGAACGCGTTTCCCAGGGCATGGTCGACACCGAGAGCGGACCGCTTCTGGTGGTCGACGTCGCGGCGCTGATCGCGGGCGCGGCCGAGGCCAAGGCGGCTTAAGGTCTTCGTTACCCTTAACGTTTAACAGGGTCGGGTTGAGAGCGGGAAGCTGAGAAGATGAAGAGTTGTTTGATCGTCGATGACTCGAAGGTGATCCGCAAGGTCGCCCGGCACATCCTCGAGACGCTCGAGTTCGAGGTCGAGGAGGCTGGTGACGGCCAGGAAGCGCTTTCTCGCTGCGAAACCAAGATGCCCGATGTCGTCCTGCTCGACTGGAACATGCCGGTCATGAGCGGGATGGAGTTCCTGCGTTTGCTGCGGCAGCGCGGCCACGGCGATCAGCCGAAGGTCGTGTTCTGCACCACTGAGAACGACATGGCCCACATTCGCGCGGCGCTCGAAGCGGGCGCCGACGAATATGTGATGAAGCCGTTCGACCGGGAAACACTCCACATCAAGCTTCAGCTCGTCGGCGTCGCGTAAGGCCCGCTGCGGTGGAGCGGGCGCTCGCCAGATCGCGGGACCGCCAGCCGGGGCCGGGGCCGACGCGCCGACGGATCCGGTTGATGATCGTCGATGATTCGACGGTGGCGCGAGCCGTTCTTTCGCGCATGGTCGAAAGCGATCCTGCCTTCGAAATCGCCGGTGTCGCCGGAACCGCGGAAGACGCGATCGATGCGCTCGCCGAATGCCGCGTCGACGTCGTCCTGCTCGATCTCGAAATGCCCGGAGCCGGCGGGCTGAAGTCGATCCCGCGAATCATTGCCGCCGCGTGCGGCGCAAAGGTCATGATCGTATCGTCCCTGGCGGAGGACGGAGCCGAGCATACCGTCGCAGCGCTCGCACTCGGCGCCGCCGACACGATGCCGAAGCCGGGAACCGGCCGGTTCAATGGAAAATTCTCCGAAATCCTGCTGAGCAAGCTCAAGGCGCTCGGCTACGGCGCGCGCGCCTCGGCATCGGGTTACGCGTCCCAGTCGAGCGGGGGCGACCCGGCGCTTCGTGCAATGCCCTCCGATCCGATCGAAATCCTCGCGATCGGCGCTTCGACCGGCGGAATCCACGCGCTCGGCACACTGTTTCACACGCTCCCCAAGCGGATCGGCGTTCCGATCCTCCTGACCCAGCATCTGCCGCTTCCGTTCATGCCGGTATTCGCGCGCCAGCTCGGCACCATCGCGCATCGGCCAGCCGTGGTTGCGGAGGACGGCATGGCGCTCGAGCCCGACCACATCCTGGTCGCGCCCGGCGATTCTCACCTGACGGTGGACACGGGGAAGAACGGCCCCGTGGTGCGCCTGACCCAGGGCCGAAGCAGCAGCGGCTGCATGCCTTCGGTCGATCCGATGCTGGCGTCGGTCGGCTCTATTTTCGGTTCCAGCGCGCTTGGAATCGTGCTCACCGGAATGGGCCGTGACGGAGTCGAAGGTGCCGCGACCTTAGTGTCCTGCGGCGGTTCGGTCCTTGCCCAGGACGAGGCCAGCTGCGCGGTCTGGGGAATGCCCCGCGCCGTGCTCGAAGCCGGGCTCGCCAGCGCCGTCCTTCCGCCCGACAAGCTTGCCCGGCGCATAGCCGCGCGCACTCGGGAGCAGCGCGAATGCAAATAAGCGATAGCTCCACGCGCATCCTCGCGGGCCTGCTCGAGGCGCGCACCGGTCAGCAGCTGACGATGAGCCGGCGGTGGCGGATCGAGACGGCGCTGTCCGCGCTGCTGCGTGAGCGGGGGATTTCGACCCTCGACGAGCTGATCACCATCCTTGTCATGGGGAAGGAGCCGAGCCTGTCGCAGATGGTGGTCGAAGCCTTGCTCAACAACGAAACCTATTTCTTCCGCGACCGCTCGCCGTTCGACGTGCTCCAGCGCCATGCGCTTCCCGAGCTCGCGCAGCGCCGCGCGAAATCGAAACGGCTCCGCATCTGGTCTTCCGGCTGCTCGACGGGCCAGGAAACCTATTCGCTTGCCATGCTGTTCGCCGAAGAGCCGGCGAAATGGCAGGGCTGGACGATCGACATCCTCGGTACCGACGTGTCGACCAGCTGCGTCGATCGCGCCCGCGCCGGCGTCTACAGCCAGTTCGAGGTCCAGCGGGGTCTCGGCATCAACCAGACGATCAAATGGTTCGAAGAATGCGCCGATGGGTGGCGAACGGTTGAAGAGTTGCGCCGCCCGCTTCGCTTTCAGGTGCACAATCTGCTCGAGCAACCACCGCATCCCGGCGGTTTCGACATCGTCCTGTGCCGCAACGTGCTCCTCTACCTCAGCCCGGAGAAGAAGGCCCTCGGGTTCGAGCGCCTTGCCTCGGCGATGGCCGAGGACGGATGGCTGATGCTCGGGGCGGGCGAAACCGTCATCGGCCAGTCGAGCAAGCTCGGCGCGGACATCAATGCGCGCGGTCTTTACCGGCTCGTCGGCGACGGCAGCCGCATCGAGAAGCGCGACTCCGACCGGCGCGCGTCATCCGCAGGGGCTTGACCCCGGCACGATAGCTGTGCGCCATTGCGCAGGTGGACTTCGACTTCATCGAGCGGCCATCGCCCAACTTCGATGAGCGGCAGCTGCCGGTCTCGATGATCGTGCTCCACTATACCGGCATGGCCGACATGCAGTCGGCGCTCGATCGACTGACATCGCCGGAAGCGCGCGTTTCGTCCCATTATCTCGTCGATGAGGACGGCAGCATATACCGGCTGGTCGACGAGTCGAAGCGCGCGTGGCACGCCGGCAAGTCGCGCTGGCGCGGAGTCACCGACGTCAATTCGGCGAGCGTCGGGATCGAAATCGTCAATCCGGGGCATGAGTTCGGCTACCGGCCATTTCCCGACGAGCAGATGGCCTCGGTCATCCCGCTCGTCGCCGACATCAAGGAGCGGCACGGGATCGGTCGCGGCAATGTCGTCGGACATTCGGACGTCGCGCCTGCGCGCAAGGACGATCCTGGCGAGCTGTTCCCCTGGCACGCGCTGGCCAAGCGCCGACTCGCGCTTCCGAGCCCGACGCGCGACTTGATCGACCCGTACTGGACCGACGCCGGCTTCCTCCTGGCGCTCGAGCGCTTCGGCTATGACGTGACCGACGAGCAAAAAGCCGTGATCGCCTTCCAGCGCCGATTCCGTCCCGACCTCATCGACGGCATCATCGACGGGGAGTGCCGGGCCAAACTGCTGGCCTTGTTGCTTCCCCGGCCCCAGTGACTTCGGCCGAGACCGCGTCCGCGAATGTTCGCGAATGTTCGTAGTGACGAAGCGCTGAATTCCGCCAATCCGGGTGGCATTCGTCGGCGACAACGAGTCGGATTTCAT
>DATNFJ010000057.1:0-4011 GCA_035606455.1 Sphingomicrobium sp. | reverse complement strand
TCGCGCGAATCTCGAAGGCTATGACGAGTACATGCGCGCGACGCCCTTCCGCCTCGCGCCGCACGTCTGGTAGCGGCCCCCATTGCCTGGCGATGAAGCCTGCGGAGTCGTATGAGCGAGGCGGCGGCGGATTGGTCAGGACGAGGGGAATTTGGCGAGACGCCGCCTTCGAAGGAGGCGTCACGGGCCCGGCCGGATTCGGAGGGAACGATGTCGAGCTGCCTGTTTCCCGAACCCTTCGGCCAGGGGTCGCTGCAATTCGCGGAGCTGGGCCTGGCGCTGGTCCTGTCCGCGCTGATCGGGCTCGAGCGCGAAATCCGGCAGAAAAGCGCGGGGCTGCGCACTTACACCCTGGTCGGCCTCGCTTCCGCGCTCATCATGCTGGTTTCGAAATACGGCTTCACCGACATGCTCTTCCAGGGGCGCGTCGTTCTCGACCCTTCGCGCATGGCCGCGCAGTCGTCTCCGGCATCGGCTTCATCGGCGGCGGCGTCATCTTCGTCCGCAAGGACCTGGTGCGCGGCCTCACCACCGCGACCACCATCTGGGTGACCGCGGCGGTGGGCATGGCCTGCGGCGGCGGCCTGCCGCTGCTCGCGGTCGCGGTGACGGCGGCGAATTTCGTCGTGGTGTTCGGCTTCCGGCCGCTCGAACGGCTCTTGCCGAAATCGCGCTGGGCGCCCTCGTCGCTACGCGTCATCTACGAGGACGGGCGGGGCGTCCTGCGCGAGATTCTCATCGTCTGCACCCATGAGGAATTCGCCGTCACCGGCGTCGAGGTCGAGCGCGGCGGCGGCTTCGACCGGCGCGGCAAGCACACCGGCAAGGCCCGCGCAAAGGAGGCCGCCGACGCCGCCACGGGGCCCCTGGAGGAAGGCGGCCACTCAGTCCCCGCCTCGAAGCCGGCCGTCACCGTCGCGCTCGAACTGCGCGGCGGCCGGTCGATCGCGAGGCTCGTCGACAAGCTCAGCGAGATCGACGGCGTGTTCGCGGTCAACCCGGGCGACGCGGGTCTGATCGGCGACTGATCCCCTTGCCCTACCCTTTACTCCGCCGCTTGCGCGCGCTCCCAAGGAGGCTTGCGCTTCGCATTCGGCGCGGGCGGCCGGCCTTTCCTCGAGCCGGAGAGCCAGTGGGACAGACGGTCGAGATAGAGATAGATGACCGGGGTCGTGAACAGGGTCAGCGCCTGGCTGACCAGAAGGCCGCCGAACATCGTGTAGCCGAGCGGCTGACGCATTTCGGATCCGGCGCCGTGGCTCAGCATCAGCGGCACGGCGCCGAGCAGCGCCGACATGGTGGTCATCATGATCGGACGGAAACGCAGGAGCGCCGCCTTGCGGATCGCCTCGACCGCGGGCAGGCCCTCCTCGCGCGTGGCGCTGATGGCGAAGTCGACCATCATGATCCCGTTCTTCTTCACGATACCGATGAGCAGGATGGCGCCGATGAGGGCGACGAGGCTGAACTCGAAACCGAACAGCATCAGCGTCGCCAGCGCGCCGAGGCCCGCCGACGGCAGCGTCGACAGGATGGTCAGCGGGTGAATGAAGCTTTCATAGAGCACGCCGAGAATCAGGTAGACGCAGATCAGCGCGGCGAGGATGAGCAGCGGCACGCTCACCAGCGAATCCTGGAACGCCTGTGCGTTGCCCTGGAAGGTCGTCGTCAGACCCTGCGGCAACTGCATTTGCCGCATCGCGCGCTGGATCGCCTCGGTGGCGGTGCCGAGCGCGACGCCTTGCGCCAGGTTGAAGCTGATGGAGATCGCGGGGAGCTGGCCCTGGTGGCTGATCGAAAGGGGCGCGACCGGCGCCGTCGTCCATTTGGCGAAGGCGCTCATCGGCACCATCTGGTTCGTGGTCGGCGAGCGGATGTAGATCTTGTCGAGGGTCGCGGGATCGCCCACCAGCTGCGGCAGCACCTCCAGGATCACATAATAGGTGTTCACCTGGGTGAAATACTGGGTCACCTGCCGCTGGCCGAAGGCGTCGTAGAGCGTGTCGTCGATGAGCTGGGGCTGGATTCCGTAGCGCGAGGCCATGTCGCGGTCGATCTTGAGGGTCAGCGTGGTTCCGGCGTTTTGCTGGTCGGTCGCCACGTCGCGCAATTCGGGCAACGTTTGCAGCTTGTCGAGGATTTTGACCGCCCAGGCGTTGAGCTCGTCGAGGTTCGCGTCCTGCAGGGTGTACTGGAACTGGGTCTTGGCGAACCGCGCGCCAACGGTCACGTCCTGCGCCGCGAACAGGTAGACGCGCACGCCAGGAATTTGCGCGAGCTTGGGCCTGAGCCGCCTGATCACGCCAAAGATATCGACGTCGCGCTCGTCGAACGGTTTCAGCTGAATGAACATGCGGCCGGTGTTCTGCGCGGCCGCCCCGACCCCGGATCCAAGCCCCATGGCGACGGTGTCAACGGCCGGATCGGCCATCACGACCCGCCCCACTTCCTGCTGCAGGCGAGACATGACCGGGAAGGAAACATCCTGACCGGCTTCCGTCGTCCCGTACAGAACGCCGGTGTCCTGTTGGGGAAAAAACCCCTTGGGAATGACCACGAACAGATAGCCGGTGGCGATCACCGTGCCGATGAAGACGACGAGGGTGGGGAAGCGGTGGCGCAGCACAAAATCGATGCCGCGCTCGTAAGCGCTGGCGAGCGCAACGAAGCCTTTCTCGCTAAGATTGTAGATGCGCCCATGCCGCTCCTCGTCGCGGCTCTTGAGGAAACGCGACGCCATCATCGGGGTCAGCGTCAGCGAGACAAAGGCCGAGACGAAGATGGTCATCGCGATGGTGATCGAGAATTCGCGGAACAGCCGCCCGATAATGCCGGTCATCATCAGGAGCGGAATGAGCACCGCGATCAGCGAGACGGAGATCGAGATGATGGTGAAGCCGATCTCGGACGAGCCCTTGAGCGCCGCTTGAAGCGGCTTTTCCCCGTCCTCGATATGGCGGGTGATGTTCTCCAGCATCACGATCGCGTCGTCGACGACGAAGCCGACCGAGATGGTGAAGGCCATCAGCGAGAGATTGTCGAGGCTGTAGCCGGCGATCCACATGAGCGCACACGCGCCCAAGAGCGCCAGCGGCACGGTCACGCTGGGAATCATCGTCGCCCGCACGCTGCGCAGGAAAAGGAAGATCACCATCACCACCAGCGTAATGGTGAGCGCGAGGGTGATCTCGACGTCATGAACGGAGGCGCGAATGTTTGTCGTGCGGTCGGAGAGGATGCTGACGTGAATGGTCGGCGGGATTGACGCCTGCAAGGTCGCAAGCGTGCGCTTGATCGCCTCGACCGTTTTGATGACGTTCGCGCCGGGAATCTTGAACACGACCAGAAAGACGCTGGGCCTGCCGTCGCTCCACGCCGCCTGGGTCGTGTCCTGGGGTCCCGCGACCGCTCGCCCGATGTCGCGCACCCGCACCGGCGCTCCGTTGCGATAGGCGATGATGACGTCGTTCCAGTCCTTGGCCTGGGTCAATTGGTCGTTGTCGTGGATGGTGAAGGTCTGCTTTGGACCAATGATCGCGCCCTTGGGGCTGTCGACCGTCGCGATGCCGATCTGGGCGCGGACGTCCTCGAGCTGCAGCCCCTTTTCGACCAGCTTGGCTGGATCAACCTGGATTCGGATCGCCGGCGTCTGCTGGCCCCCGACCCGCACCAGCGAGACGCCCGCGATCTGGCTCAGGTGCTGGGCGAGGATATTTTCGGCGGCGTCGTCGACGTCGATGACCGGCGCGACGTCCGACTGGACGGAGAGAATCAGGATGGCCGTGTCCGACGGGTTGACTTTGCGGTAGGTCGGCGGACTGGGCAAATTCTTCGGCAGCTGCCCGGCGGCGGCGTTGATCGCAGCCTGGATGTCGTTAGCGGCGGCGTCGATGTTGCGGTTGAGATCGAACTGGGCGGTGATCGCCGTCGCGCCCAGTGAACTCGTCGACGTCATCTGCGAGACGCCGGGAATTTGCGCGATCTGACGTTCGAGCGGCTGGGCGACCGAGC
>DATNFJ010000056.1:0-11376 GCA_035606455.1 Sphingomicrobium sp. | reverse complement strand
GTGCATCGTTTCGAAATTCTCCTCGCTCTGGCCGCTCGACCGAAGCATCAGCCCCGGAGCGATGCCGTTCACGCGGATCAAGCGATGGGCAAGCGCACGTGCGGCAAGCTCGGTCAAGCCGGCAAGAGCCTGCTTGGACAGGGTGTAGCTCAGATAGTCCGGGTTGGGCGCCGCGAGTTTTGAATCGAGCATGTTCACGATCAGCGAATCTTCGGTCGCGTGCTGGGCGGCGGCGAAGCGCTCGATCAGCAGCGCCGGCGCGCGCAGGTTGACGTTCATGTGCGCCGAAAATTCTTGCCGATCGAACTCGCCGAATCCGTCCCATGCGAAGCGGGCGGCGTTATTCACCAGCAGCCGGACCGGCGGCAATGTTTCGGCCGATTCAAAAATGACCTTCGCGCAGGCAGGGTCCGCGAGATCGGCGACGACCTTGGTCACGCCGGCGGGAACATCGTCGGAAGCGTGGTGGACGTGGCCCACGACCGTCCACCCGTCCTCGAGGAGAGCGGCGGCGATCTCGCGCCCGACGCGTTTGCCGGCCCCGGTCACGATTGCGGTTCGTCCACGTTCCATCGAGCGGCACTCCTGCCTTGAGCGGAGCGGCGAAGCAATCCAATGACGCCCGGATGCCCGAGAGCCGTCCACCAATCGATCTGCAGGGGATCAGCCTCGCCGAGCTTCAGCGGCTGATCGATGAACGCCGCCTGCCCCCGGTCGACCGATGGAATCCGGAGCGCTGCGGCGATTCGGGAATGCGCATCGCCCGCGACGGCACCTGGTTTCACGAAGGCGAGCCGATCCGACGGCCGGCGATGGTGCGCCTGTTCTCGACCGTGCTGAGGCGGGAGCCGGACGGGCGGCATGTGCTCGTCACGCCGGTTGAAAAGCTCGACATCGAGGTCGAATCCACCGCCTTCCGTGCCGTCGAGATGCACAGCGAGGGCGAAGGGCCGGACCGCCGGATCGCATTCCGCCTCGACATCGGCGAGGCCCTCATCCTCGGCCCGGACCGCCCGTTGCGCATAATCGAGACCGCGACCGGGCCATCGCCCCGAATCCTAGTACGCCACGGCCTCGAGGCGGAGCTCAGCCGCTCCGTCTATTATGAGCTCGCCGAACTTGCGCTCGCCGAAGCGAACGAGCCGCCAGGCATCTGGAGCAGCGGAGCCTTCTTCCCGCTGGGCGTCGGCGCATGAGCGAGCTTGCCGACCGGCTGCGTTCCGCTCTCTCGCGGCCACCGGCAGAGCCGCCGCTCGAAGGGGACCTGCCGGAACTCCGCGCCCACGCCTCGAAGAAAGCGGCTGTCCTGATTGCCGTCACCGACCGCGACGAGCCAGGAGTCATCCTCACCGTCAGGCGCGAGCACCTTCGCGCCCATGCCGGCCAGATCGCTTTCCCCGGCGGCCGCGTCGAGGTGGGCGAAGAGCCAGTCGCAGCCGCGCTCCGCGAAGCGCAGGAGGAAATCCTGCTCGATCCGCCCGCGGTCGAGCTGGTCGGCGCAATTGAGCCCTACCGCACCGTCACGGGCTATGTCGTTACGCCGGTGATCGGAGTCGTCGCGGCGGACCTGCCGCTGCGACCGCACGAGCAGGAAGTGGCCGACCTGTTCGAGACGCCGCTGTCCTATCTCCTCGACCCGGCGAACCTCCACCGGCAAAGCGCGCTGTTCCAGGGACGCGAGCGCCACTATTACGAGATCGTCTGGAACGGGCGCAGGATCTGGGGGGCAACCGCGGCGATGATCGTCAACCTTTCGCGCAGGCTCCAGTGGCGCTGACCATCGATCCTGCGAAATGGCGGAGCCGCCGCGGGATGAAGCGGCTGCTCGACGCGCTCGGCGCGAAGGAGGGCCTCACCCGCTATGTCGGCGGCGCGGTCAGGGACGACCTCCTCGACCTGCCCGTCAGCGACGTCGACCTGGCAACGCGGCTCGAACCCGACGAGGTGGTTCGGCGCCTCGAAGCGGCAAGGATCAAGGCGGTTCCGACCGGCATCGACCATGGCACCGTCACCGCGGTCAGCGACGGGCATCCATACGAGATCACCACGCTTCGCCGCGACGTCGAGACCGACGGCCGCCGGGCGACGGTAGCATTCACCAGCGACTGGGAGGAGGACGCCGCGCGCCGGGACTTCACCATCAATGCTTTGTTCGCCGACCCCCGGACCGGCGAGGTGTTCGATTATTTCGGCGGCCTCGACGACCTCGTGGCCCGGCATGTCCGATTCATCGGCGATCCCTTGAAGCGAATCGCCGAGGACCATCTGAGGATCCTCCGCTATTTCCGCTTCCACGCGCGGTTCGGCGCGGGCGAGCCGGACACGGCCGCGCTCGAGGCCTGCACGGCGCGCGCGAACGACCTGATGGCGCTGTCGCGCGAGCGGATCGCCGACGAGCTTCTGAAGCTCCTCGCGTTCGCAGACCCCGCTCGGACCGTCCGGATCATGGTCGATCATGGAATCCTGAAGCCGATCCTGCCCGAGATCGCTTCCGACCACCTTTCCAGCCTCGCAGCGCTTATCGAGGCGGAGCAGGCGGCAGGGATCGAGCCCGACGGGCTGCGCCGCCTCGCCGCGCTTCTGCCCGGCGAGCCTGCCCTCGGCGAGTCGATCGCCGCTCGTCTCCGGCTGTCGAACAAGGCGCGAAAGCGGCTCGCCTGCGCGCTGGAACGCGGCGTAGCCGCTTCGCCGGAGGCCCTCGCCTATCGTCTCGGCAGGGAATGCGCGGTCGACCGGCTCCTGCTGGCGGGCCGCCTCGACGATGCGGTCCGGATCGCGGACTGGCATCCGCCGCGCCTGCCGATCGGCGGCGGCACGCTGATCGCGCGCGGTCTTCCCGAAGGGCCGATCGTCGCCCGCACCTTGAGGCGGATCGAGGACCGCTGGGTCGAAGCCGGTTTTCCCGACGGCGACAGGCTGGAGTCCATCATCGCCGAGGAACTGGCGCGTTAGCTTCCGATCTTGCTCGCCCGGCGGACCTTGTCGACCGCGCCGGGCCTGACCTTCTCTCCGCGCTTCTGGGTCGTCCGAACCTTGAGCAGATCCTGGCGTGACAGGATCCCGACCACCTTGCGGCTCTCGGGATCAATGATCGGGACTCGGCCGGTGCCGGACTCGACCATCATGTCCGCGACTTCGCCGCAGGGCGTCTCCGGAAAGGCGACCAGAATCGAGGCGTCCGACAGAACGTCTGCGAGATGGCCGGCGAGCCGGCGCCCGTCCTGTTTCCAGCGCAAGGCGTCGGTCCTCGAAACGAGGCCGAGCAGGCGTCCGCGCTCATCCACCACGGGGTACGAACGGTGCAGCGCCTCTTCGCTGAAGAAGGTGACGGCGTCGGACAGCGTCATCGTCCCGGGCAAGGTCTTCGGATTGGGGGTCATCACCTGGCCCGCAAGAAGAAACTCGAGCGCGTCGACCGTATATTCGCGAAGGATGTGCCGGCCGCGCCGGGCGATCTTCTCGGTGAGGATCGAGCGCTTCATGATCAGCACGCTGACGGCATAAGCGGCTGACCCGGCGGCGATCGTTTCCGGCAGCGCCGAGAGATGGTTGGTAAGCTCCGCGGCGAACAGCGCTCCGGTCATCGGTGCGCGCATCACGCCGCTCATCACGCCGGCCATTCCGACCATCGCCCAGAAGCCCGGATCGCCGGGCAGATACTGGCCGATCAGGAAGCCCGCGCATCCGCCGAGAATCAGCAGCGGCGCGAGGATTCCCCCCGACGTCCCCGACCCAAGCGCGACCAGCCACACGACCGCCTTGACGACGAGCAGGAGCAGAACGGCCTTGATCACCAAATTGCCGTTCACCAGGGCGTCGATACTTCCATATCCCGCGCCGAGCACACGCGGCTCGATCAGGCCGCCGATGCCGACGACGATCGCGCCGATCGCGGGCCACCACATCCAGTGGATCGGCAGCCGGTGGAAGCCGTCCTCGATCCGGTAGAGGATGAACGACAGGATCGCGGCCTCGAGACCGGTGACGAGGCCGAGCAGGGCCGAGATCGCGACCGGCTCGATCCCCGCCGGAGTCGGCGCCGGGAACGGGAACAGCGGCCCCGATCCGACGAGCAGCGGCCGCCACGCGAGCGAAATGAGCACCGCGGTCGCGACCGGCACGAAGCTGCGCGGCTTCCACTCGAACAATAAGAGCTCGACGGCGAGCATGATCGAGGCGAACGGAGTCCCGAAAATGCCCGTCATTCCCGCACACGCGCCCGCGACGAGCAACGTCTTGCGCTCGGCGGCGCTCAATCGGAAGAGCTGGGCGAACAGCGAGCCGATCGCCCCGCCGGTCATGATGATCGGCCCCTCAGCGCCGAACGGTCCGCCGCTTCCAATCGATACCGCCGACGACAATGGCTTCAACAGCGCGACCTTTAGCGACAGCTTGCTCTCGCCGAACAGGATCGTCTCGATCGCTTCGGGGATTCCGTGCCCGCGGATCTTGTCCGATCCGAACCGCGCCATCAGTCCGACGACCAGGCCGCCGAGCACCGGGATGCTGAGGGTCGCGATCCCCGGCCGGACCGCCGCCATGTCGGCCATCTGCACCGACCAATGGTGAAACCAGAACAGGTTCGTCGCGAGATAGATGAGCTTCAGCAGCGCCCAGGCGCTGAACGCGCCGCCGGTGCCGGCAACGGTCGCCATCGCGGCGAGGATGAGCATTCGGTAATCGGCGCTGTAGTCGGCGAGACGCCGGGGGTGGTTAAGCGATGATGGAGGCATGGCGGGCGCATGTGACTTGCCGCCGCGCGAATGCAACCGTCGTCGCACTCACTTGACTTTGGTCAAGGAATCCTGGGGTCAGCGTCGCCGCGGCAATTGCCGGGAGCGGCTGTGCGATCTCAGGAGAGGCGGGCTCCGGACCGGGCCAGCGCGACGCCCGGCAAAGGCTCCAGCGGTGCTGCGGCACCCCCCGCGATGCGGGTGACGGGCCGCGCAATGCGCTCGGGCGTGAGCGACTGGTAACGCGCGAACAGCTCGGCGAAATGCTCGTCCATGGTGCGCGGACGGCTCGCCCGGACCGCGGCTGCGCGTTGCAATTCCGGCCCGCGGTTGATGAAGCGAGCGATCGCCTGCTCGAGCGATTGCTCGCGGCCCGCCCGGTAGCTCGTTCCAGCGCCGTCGACGAGCTGATCGGCCGCCGCTCCCTTATCGGGAACGATCAGCGGAATCCCGCTTGCCCGCGCCTCGGCGGCGACGAGGCAGAATGTCTCGGCTTCGCAGCCGTGGACCAGCGCATCGGCGCTCGCCAGCAGCGAGGCGAGCTCGGCGCGGTCGGTGATCGGGGGAAGGACATCCACGTTGCGATATTGCTCGGCGATCATTTCGAGCTTTTGCCGCTTCGATCCGTGGCCGACGAGGAGCAGTCCAACCGATTGCTTGCGCCCGCACTCGCCCGCCGCGCGGAGCACCAGCTCCCACCGCTTCTCGGCCGAGAAACGACCGATTCCGAGGAGGAGCACGGCGTCGGGGCCGAGGCCCAGGCCGGCAAGTGCCGAGCGTCGAAGCTCCGCCGACCTCAGGGCCGGCGAGAAGATGCCCGGCTCGACGCCCATACGGATCGTTTCCGTATTGCTGACCCCGCCGGCGGCGAGGCGCTCCGAAAGGTGGCCGTTGGCGCAGATGACGCTGTCGAACATGTTGCCGAGGCCGCGCAGGTGCCGCCAGAACGACCCGAAGCAGCGGTCGATCACGCTCGTCGGGGCGATTCCGCCCAGCCAGCGGTAGGCATAGGCCGCCAGCGGGTCGGCGTGCATCACCAGCGAGCGGCTCGCCGCGCCTTGCCAGCGGCCGACCATCGTGGCGCTCGACCATGGCGACGAGGCCTCGACATGGTCCGGCTGCCACGCATCCAGCGTCGCGTGAAGCAGGCGTTCGTCGTCGAAATAGCGGTAGCGCCGGTCGACCGGCAGCTGGGGCGAGGGAATGCTCACCAGGTAGGCGCCGGGAGCGCGCTTCGTCACCTGATGATCCTCTCCGGGAACGATGACGATCATCTCGTGGCCGAAGCGGGCAGCCGCCCTCAGCTTCGCTTCCACATAGGTGCGAACGCCACCGCCAAACGGGCTGTAAAACGCTGAAACGTCGACGATACGCATTGGCTCAAGGAAGCGGTCCGGAGCGGGAAACATCAAGTGAAGCTTTTTTAATGGACTGGCGCAGCTTGAACGCTTGGCCCAGAAGCGCGCCGATGTCGACTAAGGGTGAATACTTGTTGCTGGCGTCGATCCACGACGTGTCGCCGCGCTTCGAAAGCGAGGTCGACGGCCTGATGGATTTGCTCGCACCGCATGTCGGAGAGCGGCTGGCGATGCTGGTGGTTCCGAACCACTGGGGCGATGCGCCGATCGTCCCGGGCTCGCCTTTTGCGACCCGTCTGCGCCGCTGGGCGGACAGCGGCATCGAGATATTCCTTCACGGCTATTTCCACCGCGACCTGGCCCGGCACGAGGCGGCCGCGGACCGCCTCCGCGCCCGCTTCATGACGGCTGGAGAAGGCGAGTTCCTCGGCCTCTCGCGCGACGAAGCGTCGGCCCGAATCGCGAAAGGACGCGCGCTGGTCGAAGAGGTGATCGGAAGGCCGGTCGACGGTTTCGTTGCCCCGGCCTGGCTCTATGGCGAAGGCGCGCTTTCGGCCCTCGCCGACAGCGCAATCCCGCTCGCGGAGGATCATTGGCGCGTGTGGTCGCCGCGGAGCGGCGACCGGCTTGCGTCGGGGCCGGTGATCACCTGGGCAAGCCGTACCCGCGCACGCCTTGCCTCCTCGCTCCTCGCGGCCGCAGCGCTTCGCCGGGCGCCGATCGACGTGCTGCGCATCGGAGTCCACCCGCCCGACGGCCGCCATCCGGCGCTCGTCCGAAGCATAGACAAGACATTCACCATTGCCCGAAAGAGGCGCCGCGCCGGACGCTACAGCGACCTTCTCCACGCCTAACGCCGGCGCGATTTCCAATATTCGAGCGCCGCCTCGGCCTCGAGCGGCTTGGCGAAATAATAGCCCTGGCCCGAAGCGCATCCGAGCGTCGCGAGCGTGGTCGCAAGCTCGACCGTCTCGATCCCTTCCGCCGTCGTCGACATGCCGAGCGCTTCGGCGAGGCTGAGAACCGCGCGAACGATCGCCACTGCGTCGGGATCGACCATCATCCCGGAGACGAAGCTCTTGTCGATCTTGAGCACGTCGATCGGAAGGCGCTGGAGGTAAGCGAGGCTCGAATAGCCGGTGCCGAAATCGTCCATTGCCACGGTCGCATCGAGCGCCTTCAGCGCATCGAACACGCGCGTCGCCCGCGCCGGGTCCTGGACGATCGAGCTTTCGGTCAGCTCCAGCGTCAGCCGGTCGCCGGTCAGGCCGCTCGATTTCAGGGCGCTCGCGACGACGGCTGCAATGTCGTCGCGCGCGACCTGGATCGCGGACAGATTGACTCCCACGTAGAGCGGCAGCGTTTCGCCGATCTTCCGGTCCCATTCGGCAAGCGTCTGCGCCGCGCGGTCCATCGCCCAGCGGCCCAGCTGGAGGATCAGCCCGGATTCCTCGGCGACCGGAATGAATTCCGTCGGGCTGATTTCACCGCGGTCGTCGTGGGTCCAGCGAGCAAGCGCCTCGAAACCGGCCACGTCGCCGGTCTTGAGGTTGATCAGCGGCTGGTAAAATAGCTGGAGCTGGTCCTTGTCGAGCGCCCGGCGAAGTTCCGTCTCGATCGAAAAGCGGCGACGCGCCTCGGTCGCCTGCTTCGGCTCATAGACCTGCGGCCGCCCGGCGATCTTCGCCTGCTTGACCGCGAATTGTGCGTTCCGGAACAGTTCTTCCGGGTCCTGGCCCGCGGTCATCAGCGCGACTCCGATCGCGCATTCGACGCGGATTTCGAGCTCGGAGAGACGGAACGGCGCGGCCATTACCTGCTGGATGCGCTCGGCCGCCTTGAGCGCGTCTTCGACGCCGCGGCGAAGCGACACCAGCACGCCGAACTCATTGCCGCCGGTGCGGGCGAGCACGTCGCCGGCGCGAAGCGCGAGGATCAGCCGCCGAGCGAAGGTGATCAGAAGCTCATCGCCGGCAAGGCTGCCCATCGATTCATTGATCCGCGAGAAACGCAGCATGTCGACGACGAGCACGGCATGCTCGAGGTCACCCGCGACCTTCTCGCCGGCATTTTCGATCGCCTCGGTAAAGGCGAGACGGTTGGGCAAACCGGTCAGGCTGTCGCGCAGCATTTCGGCGCGGAGCGTCCGTTCCGCCTGCAGTTCGACCGTGCGGTCGACGACGCTCAGCAGGCAGCGGCCGTCCGCCGCGTTGCTCCTCGGCAACGGCGCCAGCTTGATCCGGTAGAATTGGGCCGAAACTCCCTCGCCGTCCTTGAAGTCGAGCTCGCCCGATTCATCCGCTCCGTCGAAGAAATCGTGGAGAAGGGCGGCGATTGGGCCCTCCTTGAGGCAATCGGCGTGGTTCCAGTCGAGCGCCGTGCAGCTCGACCGTTCGACGAGCTCGAGGAAGCGGCTGTTGTGGAGGGCGACGCTGAACGAGCGGTCCTCGGCCCGCTCGATGACTGCGGCGGCGATCGGGAGGGCGTCGAGCAAGCCGGTGTCGTCCGCAATCGCAAGGTGCGGAGTCGCGCTCATATTGTCCGTCCGACGGCGCCTCTCGGCAGTCGCCGGCCGGGTTGCTGCAGCCTGCATGCGCGCTTCTATGCGCGATAGGGGTTAATTCCGCGTATCTTTTCCGGCCTGCGCGCGATTGTTAACCGGCGTCGCCACGCGTCCTAATCGAAACGGTTGTTCCGCGGGAAGCCGATCGGCGGCATCCGGCCGGCCGCTCCCCGCGCCGCTCGCCACGGCGACAGGTCGCTCTCGGTGCGCACGCGCCCCGTCTCGCCGCCGAGCGTCCAGCTCAGTCCGTCATCCGAACGGAACGCAATCGCGTCGGACAGGCCGCCGTCGCGATAGCGCTGGAGCATCACCCCCTGCCCTCGGGCGAGCTCCGGCAGCTCCGACAGCGGGAAGACCACCATCTTGCGGTTCTCGCCCACGACCGCGACCGAATCCGCGCCCTCCCCGATCGGCCTGACGACGGCGACGGCCGCTCCGGGGCGCAGGTTGACGAGCTGCTTGCCCTTGCGCGTCTCCGCCACGATCGCGTCGCCGCTGGTCACGAATCCCCGTCCGTCGGAGGAGGCGGCGAGCAGTTTCGTTTCGGGACGGACGACCATCAGCTGGACGATCTCCACTTCGGCTTCGAGGTCGATGAACAGCCGAACCGGCTCACCGAAACCGCGCGCGCTTGGAAGCTTGTCGCCGGCGAGCGTGTAGACCCGGCCGTTCGACGCGAAGAGCGCGAGCTTGTCCGTGGTCTGTGCGTGGAAGTGGATGAACGGACCGTCGCCTTCGCGCCACTTCAGGTCGGCGACCTGGTCGAGCGCCAGATGGCCTTTCATCGCCCGGATCCAGCCGCGTTGCGACAGGATCACGGTGATCGGCTCCTTTTCGATCATCGCCGACCAGTCGATCTCGCGCGGCGAGGCTTCCGCCGGCTCGAGGGCGGTCTTGCGCTCGTCTCCGAACTTCTCCCGGACCGCGGCAAGATCGCGCTTCAGCCGGGTGCGCTGGCGCGGCGGGCTTTCGATCAGCTTCGCGAGCTCCTCGCGCTCCTTCGAAAGCGCTTCGCGCTCCTTCGCGATCTCCATCTCCTCGAGCTTGCGCAACGACCTCAGGCGCATGTTGAGGATCGCCTCGGCCTGGCGGTCCGACAGCGCGAACTCGGCCATCATCACCGGCTTGGGCTCGTCCTCGGTGCGGATGATCGCGATCACCCGGTCGAGGTTCAGGAAAGCGATCAGGAAGCCGTCGAGCAGCTCCAGCCGATCGTCGATCTTGCCGATCCGGACCTCGCTCCGCCGAACCAGCACCGCGATCTGGAACTTGAGCCAGGCAGCGAGCGCCTCCTTGAGGCTCATCACCACCGGCGTCCGGTTCTCGTCGAGGACGTTGAGGTTGAGCGGGAAGCGCACTTCGAGGTCCGTCAAACGGTAGAGGCTTTCCTCGAGCAGGTTCGAATCGACCGTGCGCGCTCGCGGCTCGAGAACGATCCTGAGATCTTCCGCGCTCTCGTCGCGCACGTCGGCGAGGATCGGGAGCTTCTTGTCGGCGATCAGCCCGGCGATCTGCTCGATCAATTTGCCCTTCTGGACGCCGTAGGGGATCTCGCTGATCAGGAGGTGCCAGCCGCCGCCTTTCTCGGCCACTTTCTCGATCTTCGCCCGGAGCCGGAACGCGCCGCGACCGCTGACGTAGGCGCGCTCGATCGTCTGCGGATCGTCGACCAGCACCCCGCCTGTCGGGAAATCGGGCCCTTGCACGATGCGCACGATCTCGCGGTCGTCGGTCTTGGGCTCTTCGATCAACTGGATCGCCGCCGCGATCAGGTCGCTGACATTGTGCGGCGGGATCGACGTCGCCATCCCGACCGCGATCCCGCTCGCGCCGTTGGCGAGCAGGTTGGGGAACAGGCCCGGAAAGACCTCCGGCTCCTCTTCCTCGCCATTGTAGGTGAGCTTGAAATCGACCGTGCCTTCGTCGAGCCCGGCCATCAGCTGCATCGCGATCGGAGTCAGCCGGGCTTCGGTATAACGGTAGGCCGCGGCATTATCGCCGTCGATGTTGCCGAAATTCCCCTGCCCGTCGACGAGCGGGTAGCGGAGCGCGAAATCCTGCGCGAGGCGGACCATCGCGTCATAAACCGACTGGTCGCCGTGCGGGTGATATTTGCCGATGACGTCGCCGACCACCCGCGCCGATTTCTTGTACGCGCCGGCGGGGTCGAGCCGGAGCAGCCGCATCGCCCACAGCAGGCGCCGGTGCACCGGCTTCAGCCCGTCGCGGACGTCAGGAAGGGATCGCGCGGTGATCGTCGACAGGGCGTAGACGAGGTAGCGCTCGGACAGGGCCGCATCGAACGGCGTGTCGATGACGGACGATAGGTCGGACTCAGCCATTGCCGCTGCCTAGCAAGCGCGCGGCGGCGCTGTCACCGCCCGCAGCCCGCTATTCACGAAAATCAGTGCGGAATCTGGTCGATGTCGATCGGGTCCCAGGACGACGGATCGGACCCGCTGGTGACCGGCGAGTCGACATCGCCCTGGTCGTTGTTTCCGCGCAGCAGCGAGAGGTCGACGATATCGTCGTCGCCCTTCTTCTTCTTCTGATCGTCGCTCGTGGTGCCGTCCGAAAGCCATGGGACGACCTCGTCCGGGGGAACGTTGGGCGGCGGCGGAGGCGGCGGCGGCTCTGAGGGAGGCGGCGGCGGCGGAGGCGGCGGTCCCGGAGGCGGCGGCGCAGGTGGCGGCGGCGCAGGTGGTGGTGGCGCGGGCGGAGG
>DATNFJ010000055.1:0-12257 GCA_035606455.1 Sphingomicrobium sp. | reverse complement strand
GAGGAAAAGTGCGGCGTAGGAGGCGATTGGTGAAAGCCGTTTCACTCTATGCCACCAGCTCGCGCGGGAGCTTGAAGGTCATGCGCTCGGGGCTGTGATCGGCGATCTCCTCGGTCACGTCGAAGCGCTCGGCGAGCGCATCGACGACTTCGCGGACCAACACCTCGGGGGCCGAAGCGCCGGCGGTGAGCCCGACCGTGCGTGGTTCGCCCAGCCAGTCCCAGTCGATGTCGGCGGCACGTTCGATCAGCCGGGCGGAAACGCCCATGCGCTGTGCGACTTCGGCGAGACGAAGCGAATTGCTGCTGTTAGGCGCGCCGATCACCAGCATCCGGTCGCACTCCGGCGCGATCGCCTTTACGGCCGACTGGCGGTTCGAGGTGGCGTAACAGATGTCCTCGCTGCGCGGCGCGCGGATCGCTGGGAAACGGCGCTTCAAGGCTTCGACGATCGCCGCGGTGTCATCCACCGACAGCGTCGTCTGGGTGAGGAAAGCGAGGATCGCGTCGTCCGGTACCTCGAGGCGCTCTGCATCCTGCACGGTCTCCACCAGCGTGATCGCGCCTTCGGGCACCTGGCCAAACGTCCCGATGACCTCCGGGTGTCCGGCGTGGCCGATGAACAATATGTGCCGCCCTTCCTCGATCAGCCGCTGCGCCTGGCGGTGGACCTTGGATACGAGGGGACAGGTTGCGTCGACATAGGCGAGGCCGCGGCTCTGGGCCTCGGCGGGTACCGACTTCGGGACTCCGTGGGCCGAGAACACGACCGGCCGGTCGTCCGGGACTTCGTCGAGCTCGTCCACGAACACCGCGCCGAGTCCGCGCAGCCGCTCGACCACGAAGCGGTTGTGGACGATCTCGTGCCGGACATAGACCGGCGGTCCGAACCGCTCGAGGGCGAGCTCGACGATCTGGATGGCCCGGTCGACGCCCGCGCAAAAGCCGCGCGGAGCGGCGATGAGGACACGAAGGGGCGGTCGGTTCAGCATGCAGAAAGCGACATAAGGCTTCGCTTGCAGCCATAGAAGGGGCTTCCTATGAACGCCGCCAATCCACTTCGCCCGGTTAAGGATCGTCCATAGTGAAGCTTCGTCTCGCCGCCCTTGCTGCCGCCGTCCTGCTCAGCGCCTGCCGTCACGCTGGCGACATCACCGCGGAGAATGGCGGCGGTGTCTATGCGGTGCGCAGCGCCTGCCCGATCGCAGGCATTCCCGCCGGGACCGGCGACATCACGTTGTTCAATCCGCCTGGAAGCACCGATTCGCGCGCCATCGACGTGACCGCGGCGATCAGCGACCTGCGCGCAACCTGTCAGCAGACAACGGACGAGGTGATCTCGACCGCGACCTTCACTGTCGTCGCGTTGCGCCGTGATCCCGGACCGGCGCGGCAGGTGGTGCTGCCTTATTTCGACGTCGCGCTTCGCGGCGGGTCGGAAGTGGCGGCCAAGCAGATCGGGCAGGCGGTCCTCAACTTCCGTCCCGGCGATCTCCATGCCTGGGCCCGCGTCGAAGCGATCGTCCGGGTGAATCGCGCCGCCGCCACGCTGCCCGCGAATGTGCGTGCGATCCTCACCCGGCCGCGCAAGGCGGGCGAGGCCGATGCGGCGATCGATCCTATGTCCGACCCGAGGATCTCGAAGGCTGTCGCCAATTCGACCTTCGAGCATCTCGTCGGGTTCGAGCTCACGCGGGACCAGATCAAGTATAACGCGACGCGCTAACGCGTTGACTTCGCTTGGCCGCGCGGCCAAGGCACGCGCTGTCGAAAATGGCCGCACGGGAGAGTTCGCACGCAAGTGCGGCGCCGAAGGAGCAACCGCCCCCGGAATCTCTCAGGCAGAAGGACCGCGCGCGCCGGACAGTCTGGAAAGTGCCCGCCGAAGCTTTGGCAAAGGCGGGCCGCCGAAGGGGCAAAGCTCTCAGGCGCTAGGGACAGACGGGGGCGGCACCAGCACTTCCAGAACGGGTGCCTGCGGTCGCACCTTTTGCCGGAGCGTATCTGAATGAGCAGCGAGACCGACCCAGGCGAGACTCTCGACAAGCTTCCGCTCGATGCCTGGCACCGCGCCCGCGGCGGCCGGATGGTTCCGTTCGCCGGCTACGCGATGCCGGTCCAGTACGAGGGGATCATCGCCGAGCATTTGTGGGCCCGCGAGAAAGCGGGCCTGTTCGACGTCAGCCACATGGGCCAGCTGCTCGTCCACGGCCGCGGGGTAGACGCGGCCCTCGAAAAGCTGATGCCCGGCGACTTCCAGGACGCCCGCGACATGAAGCCCAAATATTCGCTTCTGCTCGACGAGGAAGGCGGGATCATCGACGACCTGATGGCCACCCGCCGCGGCGAGGACTTCTACATCGTCGTCAATGGGGCGACCAAGCATGGCGACATCGATTACATGGTCCGGAGGCTGCCCGGCGAAGTGGTCGTCGACCATATGAAGGAGCAGGCTCTCCTCGCGCTCCAGGGCCCGCGCGCCGCGGAGGCACTCGAGACCATCATCCCCGGGGTGAGCGCGCTCGGCTTCATGCAGGGCGGCCCGTTCAACTGGAGCGGGCGCAACCTGTGGATCAGCCGCTCTGGCTATACCGGCGAGGACGGGTTCGAGATTTCGGTGCCGGCCATTGCCGCCGCTGACCTCGCCGATGCGATCACCGCGAACGCGCTGGTCAAGCCGATCGGCCTAGGCGCGCGCGATTCGCTCCGGCTCGAGGCGGGCTTGCCGCTTTACGGCCATGACCTCGACCTCAAGACCACGCCGGTGATGGCGGACCTCGTCTTTGCCATCAACAAGCGCCGCCGGATCGACGGCGGCTTCCCCGGCGCGATGCGGATCCTCGCCGAGATGGAGAACGGCCCCGCCGAGAAGCGCGTTGGCTTCGACATCGACGGGCGCCAGCCGGTGCGCGAAGGCGCGCTGGTTCTCGACGGCGAAGGAAACGAGATCGGCAAGATCACCAGCGGCGGTTTCTCGCCGTCGCTGCAGCGGCCGATCGCAATGGGCTATGTCGCGACGCCGTTCGCCGAGCCGGGCACCGCGCTCAAGCTCGAGCAGCGGGCCAAGCTGTTCGACGCGCGCGTCGCGGCAATGCCGTTCGTCCCCCACCGCTATCACCGCAAGGGAGCTTCCGCATGAGCCTTTACTTCACCAAGGAGCACGAATGGGTCCGGGTCGATGGCGACACCGCGACCGTCGGCATTTCCGACCATGCCCAGGAACAGCTCGGCGACATCGTCTTCGCCGAAGTGCCCGAGACGGGTAAGCGGCTGAGCAAGGGCCAAGAGGCCGCGGTCGTCGAATCGGTGAAGGCCGCCTCCGACGTCTATTCGCCCGTGTCGGGCGAAGTGCTCGACGGCAACAGCAAGGTCGCGGATGACCCCTCGATCGTGAACAGCGATCCCGAAGGCGAGGGCTGGTTCTTCAAGCTGAAGCTCGACAACCCGTCGGAGCTCGACGGCCTGATGGACGAGAACGCCTATCGCGAATGGGTGAAGACTCTTTGACCGAAGTCGTCGCCTCGACCAGCACATGGGACGCGGCGGATTATGCGCGCGTCGGAAGCTTCGTTGCCGAGCTCGGGCAGGCAGCGCTCGAGCTGCTCGATCCGCAGCCGGGCGAGCGGATTCTCGACGTCGGATGCGGCGACGGAGTGCTGACGAAGAAAATCGCCGCGCGCGGGGCGACCGTCACCGGCATCGACAGCAGCCTGGAGATGGTCCGCGCCGCACATGTCAACGGGGTCGACGCGCTGGTGGTCGATGCGGCGGACATGAATTTCGAGCGCGAGTTCGACGCCGCTTTCTCCAATGCGGCATTGCACTGGATGCGCGACAAGGAGGCGGTCGCGGGCGGCGTCTTCCGCGCCCTGAAAGGCGGCGGCCGCTTCGCCGGAGAGATGGGCGGCGAAGGCAATATCGCGAAGCTGCGCGAGGCGCTCGACGAGGAGCTGATCATCCGCGGCTATGCGCCGCCGACGTCGGCGATCAACTGGTATCCGTCTCCGGACGAATTCGCGCGCGTCTATGAAGGCGCGGGGTTCCGCGAGATCGACGCGCGGCTGATCGAGCGGCCCACGCCGATCGACCATGGAATCGCGCAATGGGTGACAACCTTCCGCCGCGGCTGGCTCGATCGCGCGGGCGTGCCGGAGGAGGAACGCGCCGAGATCGGCGCCGCGGTCGCAGGCCGCTTCGGCTCCGATATCGCCGATTTCGTCCGCCTCCGTTTCATCATGAGGAAGCCATGACTTTCCGTCATTCCCGCGCAAGCGGGAATCCCGCTTGTTCTTGTGCCCTGAAAGGAAGCGGGAGCCCCGCTTTCGCGGGGGTGACGCAAAAGGAATTCCAGTGAGGTATCTCCCCCTCTCCGACGCCGATCGCAGCGAGATGCTACGGGTGATCGGTGCGAGCTCCGTCGACGAGCTGTTCCGCGACGTGCCCGAGGAGGCGCGGCTGAAAGGGCCAATCCATGGCCTGCCGATGCATGCCTCCGAAATGGCGGTCGAGCGGCACATGGCGGCGCTGTCACGCAAGAACATGGTAGCGGGCGACGTCCCCTTCTTCGTCGGCTGCGGCGCCTACCGGCACCACATCCCCGCCAGCGTCGATCACATCATCCAGCGCGGCGAGTTCCTGACCAGCTACACGCCCTACCAGCCCGAGATCGCGCAGGGCACGCTGCAGATGATGTTCGAGTTCCAGACGCAGGTCGCGCGGCTGTTCGGCTGCGAGGTGGCCAACGCGTCGATGTACGACGGATCGACGGCGATGTGGGAAGCGATCCTGATGGCGCACCGCATCACGCGCCGGAACAAGACAATCATCTCGTCGGGAGTCCACCCGCATTACGTCAATGTCGCGAAGACGCTCGCACAGTTCAGCGAGGATGCCCTTGCGACGACGCTGCCGGAGCTGAGCGCCGAGCCCGATACAGAGCGGCTGATCGGAAAGATCGGCGACGAGACCAGCGCAGTGGTCGTGCAATATCCCGACATCCTCGGCCGCATCACCGACCTCACGCCGGTCGCCGAAGCCGCGCATGCGGCCGGCGCGCTGCTGATCGCCGTCGTCACCGAGCCCGTCGCGCTGGGGCTCATCAAATCGCCGGGCGAGATGGGCGCCGACATCGTCGTCGGCGAAGGGCAGAGCATCGGCGTCGGGCTGCAGTTCGGCGGGCCCTATGTCGGGCTGTTCGCCTGCCGCGAGAAACATGTGCGGCAGATGCCGGGGCGGCTCGCCGGCGAGACCGTCGACGCCGAAGGCAAGCGCGGCTTCGTCCTGACGCTTTCGACCCGCGAGCAGCATATCCGGCGCGAGAAGGCGACCTCGAACATCTGCACCAGCTCGGTCCTGTGCGCGCTGGCGTTCACTGTTCACCTCACGCTTCTGGGTGAAAAGGGCCTCCGCCAGCTCGCTCAATTGAATCACGCGCGCGCGTGCGCGGTCGCGGACCGGCTGTCCGCAATTCCGGGCGTCGAGCTGATTAACGAGGGCTTCTTCAACGAATTCACGCTGAAGCTGCCGGTCGAGGCGCGGCCCGCGGTGCACGCCCTCGTCGAGCGCCGCGTTCTCGGGGGAGTCTCGCTCGGGCGGCTCTATCCGGGCGCCGGCGCCCTGCAGAACGGGCTCGTGGTCGCTGTTACCGAAACAGTCACCGATGAGGACATCACCGCCTTCGAAGGGGCGCTGAAGGAGATCGTGCGATGACCGCCAACCCGTCCGGCTGGCGGCCTTCCGCGCCCGCGAACGAGCAGGGCGAGACCCAGACCGTGACCGGCAACCGCGCGCTGATGCTCGAGGAGCCGCTGATCTTCGAGATCGGCACGACGGAGCAGACCGGGGTGGATTTCGAATGTTCCCCGGCGAAGGCCGGGGCCCAGGGCGAAGCTCAAGCAGCGCCTTCCGGCGCTCCTGGACCCCGGCCTTCGCCGGGGCACGGGCTGGCGGGTCTCGAGCGCAACCGCGAGATCGGCCTTCCGGGCCTCAGCGAGCCCGAGACGGTTCGGCATTATACCCGCCTCTCGCGGCAGAATTATGCGATCGACCTTGGCCTGTTCCCGCTGGGATCGTGCACGATGAAGCACAATCCGCGGCTGAACGAGAAGGTCGCCCGGATGCCGGGCTTCGCCGACGTCCACCCGCTCCAGCCGCAGGAAACGGTGCAGGGCGCGCTGCAGGTCATCAACGAGCTCGCTTTCTGGCTGCTCGACCTCACCGGAATGTACGGCGTCGCGATGAGCCCCAAGGCCGGCGCGCACGGAGAGCTCTGTGGCCTCCTCTGCATCCGCGCCGCTTTGGAAGCGCGCGGCGACAAGCGCGAAGTGGTGCTGGTCCCGGAGAGCGCGCACGGCACCAACCCGGCGACCGCGGCGTTCGCGGGCTATCGCGTCGAAAATATCCCGGCGAACAGCGCCGGCCGCGTCGATCTCGATGCGCTCAAGGCACGGCTTGGGCCCGACGTCGCCGCGGTGATGATCACGAACCCGAACACCTGCGGGCTGTTCGAGCCGGACATGAAGGCGATCAGCGACGCGGTCCATGCGGCAGGCGCCTTCGTCTATTGCGACGGCGCGAACTTCAACGCGATCGTCGGCAAGGTTCGGCCGGGCGACCTCGGCATCGATGCGATGCATATCAACCTCCACAAAACCTTCTCGACCCCGCACGGTGGCGGCGGTCCGGGGTCGGGGCCGGTCGTCCTGTCGGAAGCGCTTGCGCCCTATGGGCCGCTTCCGTTCGTCGCGAAGATGCCCGACGGCAGCTACAAGCTGGTCGAGGAGGAGAATGCGGCCGAGGAGCATCCCAATGCCTTCGGCCGGATGGTCGCATTCCACGGCCAGATGGGCATGTTCACGCGGGCGCTGGCCTATATCCTCAGCCATGGCGCGGACGGGCTCAAGCAGGTGGCCGAAGATGCGGTGCTCAACGCCAACTATATCCTGCGGAGCCTGGCCGACGTCCTCGATGCCCCGTTCGCGGCGAGCGGACCGTGCATGCACGAGGCGATCTTCTCCGACCGGGGGTTCGGCGACGACGTCAACACGCTCGACCTCGCCAAGGCGCTGATCGACGAGGGCTTCCACCCGATGACCATGTACTTCCCGCTCGTCGTCCACGGCGCGATGCTGGTCGAGCCGACCGAGACGGAGTCGAAGGCGAGCCTCGACCAGTTCATCGCCGCGCTTCGCTCGATCGCCGAGCGGGCGCGGGCCGGGGATCCGAGCCTCAAGTCGGCACCGGTCTACGCACCGCGACGGCGGCTCGATGAAACGCTTGCGGCGAGGAGGCCGGTTCTGGTTTACAGGGAAGCGGAGGCCGCCGAGGCCGCCGAGTAGAATTTCTAGGGGGGTGGAATGCAGGTCCAGACGCATCCGATTCATCAGAGCTGGATCACTTATGCGATCACGATCGGGATCATTGTCGTCGTGCTCGCGCTCAGGATGCGCGGGATGAGCAAGATGCGGCCGCTCAAGCTCGGCGCGCTGTGGATCGTGCCGGCGCTCTACCTGGCCGTGGCCGTGTTCATGTTCGTGCAGCTTCCACCGACCGGCTGGGTGGCGATCGCGAGCGCGGTCGGAGTGGCGATCGGCGCGGCCGTCGGATGGCAGCGCGGCAAGATGATGCACATCCATGTGGATCCCGAGTCCCACGCGCTGAACCAGAAGGCCTCGCCCGCGGCGATGATGTTCCTGATCGTGCTGATCGTGGTCCGCGCGGGGGCCCGAAGCGTCCTGGGACAGGAGAGCAATGTCAGCCCGGCGATGCTCACCGACCCGCTGATCGCGTTCGCGCTGGGCATGTTCACGGTGACGCGGCTCGAGATGTACCTTCGGGCGAAGCGGCTGCTCGAGGAGGCGCGTGGCCGCGGCTGATGGCCGACGAGCGCCGCTTCTACGAAGGGGAGGTGGCGGGCGCCCGCCGCTCCGCGCCGGCAGCGCTGAGGAACCGCGAGCCGATCGCCGAAGTACTTCGCGAATGGCTTCCGCCGAGCGGGCGCGTGCTGGAAATCGCGAGCGGAACCGGCGAGCATATCGTCTATTTCGCCGAGCGCTTCCCGGCCCTCGAATGGCAACCGAGCGATATTCACCCGGACGCGCTCGCCTCCATTGACGCGTGGCGGGTTGCGGCGGCGCTTTCGAATGTTCGGCCGCCGCTGTCCATCGATGCTGGATCGTCCGAATGGCCGATCGACCGTGCCGATGCCTTGCTCAGCATCAACATGGTGCACATCAGCCCATGGACCTCGGCGCTCGGGTTGATCGAGGGGGCGGCGCGGCTCCTCCCGCGAGGGGGACCGCTGATCCTCTATGGGCCGTGGCTCAGCGACGATGTGGCGACCGCGCCGAGCAACCTCGCCTTCGACTCGGACCTGAAGCAGCGGGACCCGCAATGGGGACTGCGGCGGGTGGAGGATTTCGAGGCGAAGTCGAAGCAGAGCGGGCTCCGGCTCATCGAAAGGCGCGCGATGCCGGCGAACAATATGATGCTGCTCTGCCGCTGTTGTTAAACGAAGCTTTACCGCCGTCGCGGTAGTTGCGGGGTCATGGACCAGAGCAGCGCAATCAAGAACCGACGCTCGCGGCGCTCGCCGGTGCTGCTCGCCGCGACGATCGAGGTCGCGGGGCGCCGGGTGCCCGTCAAGTTGCGCAATCTTTCAGAAGAAGGGGCGCTGGTCGAAGCCGATCGCCTCCCGCTCGAAGGATCCACCACCTTCTTCGAGCGCAATGAGCTTCGGCTGAAGAGCCAGATCGTGTGGGTCCAGGGGCGCTACGCGGGGGTGGCGTTCGATGAGCCGCTCAAACCCGAGCAGGTGCTGCGCAATGTCCCGACTCCGAGGCCGCGCGCACAGGTGGAATTCAAGCGGCCGGGCTTCGCCTGCCGTCCGCTGACCGATTACGAACGGCGAATGGTCGAACGGTGGATGGACCTGTCCCCGGCGCGCACGGCCGGCAACTGATTACACGGCGACTCGCCGCTGCTCCTCCTGCTGCTGTTCCTTCAGCCAGTGGACGAGCTCGGACAGGACCAGCCCGCGATTGAACTTGATCCCGTAAGCGCCGTCCTCGCTCCATTTCACCACGCCTGCGGCCGGCGTCAGGCCGGGAAGGGTGACGACGACATCGCCGCCGACGGTCAGAGTCGCGGTGGCTTCGATACGTATCCCGCCTTGCGAAATGTTCATCGCCCGAGTGCGGATCACTTCCGCTTCCTGGCGAACCCAGGCGGTGCAATCGATTTCGATCCGGGGAAGCCGCGGCCGAGGACCGTCCTCGGGCGGTGCAAGCAAGGCGAGGACGTCGATCGGCGCATCGAACGCGACTCCCGTGAGGCCATCTTCGGTCCACTGGACCACGCCGTACACCGGGTCGCCCTGCTTGAGCTCGACCGAGAGGGGAGTTCCGACTGAAATTGGAGAATAGGCGCGGATCATCATTCCGCCCGCCGAGATGTTCCGGATCAAACAGAGTTCGCGACGGCCGTCGACCACGATCGCGCCGACGCGCAGCAGACTGAGGAAACGTTCGTTGCCGCGTCGATCGGGCTGCGGCGGGACTGACGCTGCCAGCGAGTAGACAGTAGTCTCGACTGGTTCTTCTTCCATCTGCGGCGGCTCCGACGAAGCATTTACGCAATTGCCCCATCCGCCCCGGACGAATCCGGTTCGGCCCCACTGGCCGTCAGCCTAACGGCGAAAGGCTTACCAGATCGTTGCCGCCGGTCCCGCGCAATTGCCGCAGCTGTCGTAGAGGTATAAACCACCGGCAAAGCGGAGGCTGGGACGATGCGCTACGGCTTGATCGCGTTTGCAACGCTCTGCAGTTCAGCCGCGCTCGTCGCCCAACCGGTCACGACCAGGCTCGACGCGGTCGCCGGCATTCCCAAGGTCGACGGGACAACGCAGACCCAGGATATTCGCTTCAGGAACCGCGACGAGCGGATGACCGTGCCGGTGACGCTGTCCGGCGCCGGCCCGTTCCAGTTCCTCGTCGACACAGGCGCCGACCGGACGGCTATCTCATCGGAGATCGCGGCGCGGTTGGGGCTCGCCGCGGGCGACAAGGCGGCCGTTCATACCATCGCCGGCATTTCCACGGTATCGACCGCGACCGTCCCCGATCTCCAGCTGACGCGCAAGCCGCAAAGGATCGTCGACGCTCCGGTGCTCGACAGCGCAACCATGGGTGCAGACGGGATCATCGGCGTCGACTCGCTGCGGTCGGAGCGGGTGGAGTTCGATTTTCCCGCCCAGACCCTGTCCATCGTTCCCTCCGCCACGCGTGAATATAATGATGAGCCCGGCACGATCGTCGTCCAGGCGGCGCGCAGAAACGGCAGGCTGGTCGTTACCGACGCCGTCGCCAACGGGCACATGCTGACGGTGGTGATCGACACCGGAGCCCAGGTCAGCATTGGCAATGAAGCGCTTCGCGAGGAGCTCGTTGGACGCAATCTCGTCGATCCGGCCCAGAAAGTTCAGCTCGAATCGGTCACTGGGGATAAGATCGAGGGTGACTATATGTTCGTTCGCGAGCTGGAGATCGGTGGGCTGACGCTGAAGAATCTCGCCATCGTCTTTGCGGACGCGCACACATTCAAGGAGCTGAAGCTCGACCGGAAGCCGGCGTTGCTGCTCGGAATGAATGCGATCCGGGCATTCAAGAAGGTATCGATCGATTTCGCCAGCCGGAAGTTCAGGGTGGTTCTGCCTGAGAGCAGCCAGCTCGAGGTCCGGTTCGCGTCTGCGCGCTTGCGTTAGCCGGGAGTCGCCAGAGCCCCGGCGCTCATCGATTTTGTACCGGAAAAGGCGTATGATGCCGTCCGCTTGTGGAAGGAGGCTTGTATGAAGAGCCTGACTTTGGCCGCGGGCGTCGCCGCACTGATCAACCCGCTGACGAGCGCCGGCAGCGCCGTCTTCAGCGTTGGCGGTCCGCTTTCTCGTTTATGTTATGAAGCTGCGCTCTCGCAGGACGACCGCGCATCCGCGATCGAAGGGTGCAGCAGGGCCCTCAATGAAGAGCCGCTGACTACCGTGGAACGGGCGGCAACCCTGGTGAACCGCGGAATCGTCGAAATGACCCGGAACCAGGATTCGGCTGCCGATTCCGATTTCGATGCTGCGCTCGCGCTCAATCCGAGTCTTCCGGATGCGTGGCTCAATAAGGGGTTTTTGCGCATTCGGCAGGGCGACGGGCGCGACGCCTTGCCCCTGCTCCAGCAAGGGATCGACCGAAAGCCCGACCGGCAGGCGCTCGCAATCTTCGCCCGGGGGGTGGCTTATCAGCAGATGGGCGAATATCGCTCAGCCTATGCGGATCTGAGGATGGCGCACCAGCTGGAGCCGGATTGGTCATTGCCGTCGGAATTTTTGTCGCACTATCGAATCGTTCGCCAATAGCGCCGGCGCCGATGGTATTTGGCCCGCTGCCGCGGCAGGGGATCGTTACCGCCCTGGCCCAGGCTTGATATTTCGCGCGCCGAGCGCAACAGGCAATCCGGGGTGGGGAGACCTTGCGGGTACAGGCGCACGAGGCGTCCGCACCCCGAAAGTTTGAAGGAGTCGCTTGAGACATGGCCTTCCAGCTGCCCGAACTTCCCTTTGCGAAGGACGCCCTCGCGCCGCACATGTCGGCCGAGACTTTGGAATTTCACCACGGCAAGCACCATCGTGCTTACGTCAACAAGACCAACGAGCTGATCCAGAACGAAGGCGACCTTTCCGGCGCTTCGCTGCTCCAGGTCGTCAAGGAAGCGAAAAGGTCCGGTAACGGCAAGCTGTTCAACAACAGCGCGCAGCTGTGGAATCACAGCTTTTTCTGGCAGTGCCTCGCGCCGGCCCAAGGCCAGCAGCCGTCGGGCAAGCTCGCCAAGCTGATCGAGGACGGCTTCGGCAACGCTGAAGCGATGCTCCAGAAGCTCCACGACGAGGCCGTGAACCACTTCGCCAGCGGCTGGGCCTGGCTCGTGCTAGACCGCGGCGCATTGCGCATCACCTCGCTGCACGATGCGGATACGCCGGCGGTCCACGACGGGATGGTCCCGCTCTTCACGCTCGATGTGTGGGAGCATGCTTATTACATCGATTATCGCAACGAGCGGCCGAAGTTCGCGAGCGCAGTGCTCCAGAACATCGTCAATTGGGACTTCGTCGGCGAGAATCTCGACGGCAACGGTCTCGAGCGCGCCAACCAGCAGGGAGCCGAAGCGGCGGTTACTGCCTGAATCGTCATTGCGAGCGCAGCGAAGCAATCCAGCGGC
>DATNFJ010000054.1:0-5701 GCA_035606455.1 Sphingomicrobium sp. | reverse complement strand
TAGACGTCGGTCAGCGAGAAGTCCTTCTCGATGGCCGGGATGCCCGCCTCGCGCGCGACGTCCAACGCCACGCCGCGCGTGATCCCGCCGAGGCAATATTTGCCGCTCGACGTCCACAGCTCGCCCTTGCGGACGATGAAGAAGTGGGTCGAGTTGCAGGTCGCGACGAAGCCCAATGGGTCGAGCATCAACGCTTCGTCGGCGCCCGCCTGCGTCGCCTGGATCGAGGCGAGGATGCAGTTGAGCTTGGAATGCGAATTGATCTTCTGGTCCTGCACCGCCGGATCGCCGCGGCGGACATGGACGGTGAACAGCTTGAGCCCGCGCTCGTAGATCGCGGGGTCGGGCTCCTTGTACTCGGGAATGATCACGATGGTCGCGCCGGAGACGATCACCCGCGGGTCCTGGTACGGCGTCGACCGAACGCCGCGCGTGACCATGAGCCGGACGTGGACTCCCTCGCTCATCTTGTTGGCGTCGAGCGTGTCGTAGAGCCGCTTCATCAGCGCCGCGCGTGAAAGACCGATGTCCATCGCGATCGCCTTCGCGCCTTCGTACAGACGGTCGAGATGGCGATCGAGGAAGACGAGCTTGCCCTTGTGGACGCGCAGCCCTTCCCACACGCCGTCGCCGAGCATGAAGCCGCTGTCGAACACCGACACGACCGCTTCGGCGCGGGGCTTCAGCTCGCCGTTGACGTTGATCAGGACCGACGCGTTTCGCGGGTCGGAAACATCGTGCATCGACTTGGTCATGGCGGATCCTATTCCCTGTCCGCTTTGCTGAAGGGCCGAATGTAGAGCCGGTGGACGATCGGGAACTGGTCGGCGACCTCCTGTTCGATCGAGTAAATCGCCGCCTCCACGTCGCGGGCGCTGATCTGGTCTTCGAAATCGACCGAGATCATCGCGGTGACTCGGTCCGGAGCGCCGTGGATCGTCAGGATTTCCCCCACGGCGGTAACCTCTTCCCTCGAATCGACGAGGCGGTGAAGCGCGGCGATGATGTCCGGGTCGGCAGCCTCGCCGATCAGAAGTGCCTTGGATTCATGGGCGAGAAGCGCCGCCGTGAAGGCAAGGATGATCCCGATGACGATCGAGGCTGCGCCGTCGAAGAACGGATCGTGGGTCAGCTGTGAGAGTAGAAGGCCGATGGCCGCCGCGATGATACCGGCCATGGCCGCGCCATTTTCGAGCAGCACGATGAAGGCCGGCGGATCCTTCGAGCGGCGGATCGCCTCGAACCAGCCGAGCTTTCCCTTCGATTTCCTGAAATCGCGATACGCCTCGACCGTCGACCAACCCTCCAGCAGGAACGCGATCAGCAGCACGCCGTAAGCGACGATGCGGGACACCGCCGGCTCCGGGTTCAGGATATGGATGATGCCTTCGTAGACCGACACTCCCGCGCCGAGCGAGAAGACCAGCACCGCGACGACGAAGCTCCAGAAATAAAGCTCGCGGCCGTAACCGAAGGGATGGAGCTTGTCGGCCGGCTTCTTCGCCGCGCGCCGGCCCCACATCAACAGCAGCTGGTTGGTCGAATCGACGACGCTGTGAACGCCCTCGGTGAGCATCGCCGACGATCCGGTGATCGCCGCCGCAATGAACTTCGAGACCGCGATCCCGAGGTTGGCGGCGAGCGCGACGACGAGCGTGCGGGTGCTGGCGGTCGTGGCGCTCATCGCTCTCGAAAGTTGCCAAAGTTGGCAGTTCTACGCGCGCGCAGGCGCGCGCGCGACGATCGTGTGAGTTCCGAACAATGCCGCAAGAAGGTCCAGGGTCCGCTCATCGCTGCGTCCTTGGCACAGGTGGCGGCCTGTAGGACAGCCGTTTTGCGTGTCAGATGTGGATGACCCTGCCGAAGGCGGCGAGGACGCTTTCGTGCATCATCTCGCTCAAGGTCGGATGCGGGAAGACCGTCTGGATGAAGTCGGTTTCGACCAGCTCGGCGGTCTTGCCGATGGTGTATCCCTGGATGAGCTCGGTGACCTCGGCGCCGATCATGTGCGCGCCAAGCAACTCGCCGGTCTTGGCGTCGAACACGGTCTTCACGAAGCCGTCGGTCTCGCCGAGCGCGATCGCCTTGCCGTTGCCGATGAAGGGGAATTTGCCGACCTTCACGGAATAGCCCTTCTCCTTGGCCGCGGCCTCGGTGAGGCCGACGCTCGCGACCTGCGGACGGCAGTAGGTGCAGCCGGGGATGTTCTTCGGGTCGGTGTAGTGCGGGTGGACGTCCTTGTTGCCGAGCTTCTGGGCGATGGCTTCGGCGGCGGTAACGCCTTCGTGGCTGGCCTTGTGCGCAAGCCAGGGCGGGCCCGTGATGTCGCCGATCGCCCAGATGCCGGGCACGGTCGTGCGGCCGTATTTGTCGACGTCGATGTGGCCTTTTGTGGCTTTGACCCCCAGCGCTTCGAGACCGATATTCTCGGTGTTGGGGACGATGCCGACCGCTACGATGCAGTGACTGAAGTGCTGTTCGCTCGACTTGCCGTCGCTGGTCTTGATCTTCGCGGCGACGCCTTTCGCATCGGCGGTCAGGCTTTCGACGCCCGCGGAGGTGAGGATGGTGAGACCCTGTTTCTTGAGGCTCTTGGCCAGCTGATCGCTGACCTCGGCGTCCTCGACCGGGACGACGCGGTCGAGCATCTCGACGACCGTCACCTTGGCGCCGAGGTCGGCATAGAAGCTGGCGAATTCGATCCCGATCGCGCCCGAGCCGATGACGAGAAGCTCGGCCGGCATCTCGGGCGGAGTCATTGCGTGGCGGTAGGTCCAGATGCGCCTCCCGTCGGCCTTGGCGAACGGCAGGTCGCGGGCCCGCGCGCCGGTCGCGAGGATGATGTGCTTTGCCTGGAGCTCGGCCGTCTTCTTGTCGGCGCCCGTCACGACGAGCTTGTTCTTCGCGGTGAGCTTGCCCTCGCCCATGACGACCGTGATTTTGTTCTTCTTCATCAGGTGCGCGACGCCCTGGTTTAGCTGCTTCGCCACCGCGCGGCTGCGCGCCACAACCTTCGCGATATCGAACGAGGGCTTTTCGTTGCTGAGGCCGTAGGCCTCGGCGTGCTGGAGGTAGTGGAAGATCTCCGCCGTGCGCAGCAACGCCTTCGTGGGAATGCACCCCCAGTTGAGGCAAATGCCGCCGAGATTCTCGCGCTCGACGATCGCGGTCTTGAAGCCCAGCTGCGCCGCGCGGATCGCCGCGACATAGCCGCCGGGGCCCGAGCCGAGGACCACTACATCGTAATTGTCAGCCATTCGTTACTCCATTCAGCCCCTCTCCCCTTGCGGGAGAGGGGTTGGGGAGAGGGGGCGAACGCAAGGCTGAAAGGATCAGCTCGGCGACTCCCTCTTCGTTTTCGAAAATGTCGTTGTTCCAGATGCGCAGGACGCGGAAGCCCTGCGATCTCAGATAGGCATCGCGATTTCTATCGTACCAATTGTCCAAATGCTGGCCGCCGTCCGCCTCGATGATCAGCCGCCGTTGAATGCAGGCGAAATCGACGATGTACTCGTCGATCGGGAGCTGCCGCTTGAACTTGTAGCCAGCGAGCCGTTTGGCGCGGAGCAGTTGCCACAGCCGGTGCTCCGCTTGGGTCGGATTCGACCGCATCTGCTTTGCTCGATCGCGAAGCACTGCTGTTCGGCCCCTCTCCCTGCCGCTTCGCGGCTTCCCCTCCCCCGCGGAGGGGGGAGGGACTGAGTTGGCGTCGGCGGCCCTTAAGCCCCTCCCCCCTTCAGCGGGGGAGGGGTTTGGGGAGAGGGGCCTAGTCACTGGCGATCTCCCGTGGCTTGCCGCTCTCGTCGAGCGCGACGAAGGTGAATTCGCCCTCCGCGACGAGGGTTTCGATGTCGCTGTCGCGCTGGCGGGCGATGGCTTCGGCGTGCAAGCGGAGCGAAGTGCGGCCCTGCTTCAACTCCTGGACGTAGACGCTGAGCTCGTCGCCCACCGCCATGGCGCCGGGGAACTTGATCGCGTCCGCTCCGACGAGGATTGCCTTCCCACGCGTTCGCCGCGACGCGAAGGAGCCGCAGGCCAGGCCCATCTGCCCCATCAGCCACCCGCCGAACACGCCGCCGTACGGGTTGGTGTCGGCGGGCATGGCGGTGACGCGGACGATAGGCGTGCGATCAGGCATCGAGGCCGTCACGAGGATAGCTATCGAACCGCGCATACTGGACCGGGTGTTCAGGACAGAGATGCTCATTAAGGATTCGACCGTCCTCCGTCGGCCATTCGGGCGTCGAACGATCGAAAGGGATTATTTTACCCCACTCCAAAACGGCAAATCCGTCGCTGTGAAACTCAGCGGCGACGAGTTCCTTGAACTGCTGTTCGCTGTGCGCAAGCGCTAGAGTGAAAACAAAAGCACCTGCAACATCACCGATCCACTCTGCTTCCCGACTGACCGGCTGAACATTCACGACGGAGTAAAATCCTTGGAGCGCAGTGCCGCTCAAGCCAGCATCCCCAGTGGGTTTTCGACCAGCTCCTTGAACCGCTTCATCAGCTTGGCGCCGTCGGCGCCGTCGATGGCGCGGTGGTCGAAGCTGCCAGTAGCGCTCATGACCGTGGCGATCTGAAGGCTGTCGTTGATGACGTAGGGCCGCTTCTCGCCAGCGCCGATCGCCATGATCATGCCCTGCGGCGGGTTGATGACGGCTTCGAACTGCTTGATGCCCATCATCCCCATGTTCGAGATGGACGCGGTGCCGCCTTGATATTGCTCGGGCTGGAGCTTGCCGTCGCGGGCCAGCTCGGCGAGCTGCTTCATCTCGGTCGAGATCGTGGACACGGTCTTGCTGTCCGCGCCGACGATGATCGGCGTGATCAGGCCGGCGGGGATCGAGACCGCGACGGAAATATCGGCGCGGCTGTACTTCAGCATGTGATCGCCGGCGAAGGCGACGTTGCATTCGGGCACGTCGATGAGCGCGGTCGCCAGCGCCTTGATCAGCAGGTCGTTGACGCTGAGCTTCACGCGGCGGCCTTCGAGGCCCTTGTTGAGCTCGGAGCGGAGCTTGAGCAGCGCGTCGAGCTGGATGTCGACGGTCAGATAGATGTGCGGCACCTGCTGCTTCGCTTCGGTCAGGCGGCGGGCGATGGTCTTGCGGATGTTCGATAGCTTGACCTCTTCATGCGGGATGGCCTGCTCGATCGGGCCCGGCATGACTAGGTGGGTGCCGAGCGCCGGCGCGGGTGCGGCGCCGCTGGGCGCGGCAGCGGCGGCCGGGGCTTTGCCGACAGCGGCGTCGATGTCGGCGCGGACGATGCGCCCGTCGGGGCCGCTGCCCTGGATCGAGGCGAGGTCGATGTTCTGCGCCTGGGCGAGACGGCGCGCGAGCGGCGAAGCCTTGACGCGCTCTCCCTCCGCGCGCGGCGGTGCCGCGGGAGCGGCCGGCGCGGGCGGAGTCTCGACCGGCGCTTTCGGCGGCGGAGCTGGCTTTGGAGTCTCGTCAGCCTTCGGCGCGGGCGGTGCCTTGGGCGGAGCAGGCGGGGCGGTGTCGGCCTTCGGAGCGGCTTTCGCGGCCGCGGACGCGTCTTCCCCCTCGCCCGCGAGGATCGCGATGGGCGCGCCGACCTTCACGCCCTCGCTGCCTTCGGGGACGAGGATCTTCGCGATCTTCCCCTCGTCGACCGCCTCGAATTCCATCGTCGCCTTGTCGGTCTCGATCTCGGCGAGGATGTCGCCGGATTTGAC
>DATNFJ010000053.1:0-22805 GCA_035606455.1 Sphingomicrobium sp. | reverse complement strand
GAGCAGTCGGTGGATGATCTCGGCGCGGACTCCGGTCACGTTGCCGACGAAGCCGAAGATCGAATCCGCCGGCGTGACGGTCAGCAGCCCCGCATCCTCGCCCGAGACGCCGACCGCGACAGGCTCGTCGCCCGCCTGGCTATTGATCGTCGCGACGAGGTCGCGGTTGATCTTGCCGACCAGCACCATCCGCACGATCTCGAGGGTCTCGGCATCGGTTACCCGCAGCCCGTCTTTGAACTCCGGCTCCTTGCCGACCCGCCGGAGCATCGCGTCGACCTGCGGCCCGCCGCCGTGCACCAGTACGCAGCGCACGCCGACGCTGCGCAGCAGAAGCACGTCCTGGGCAAGCGCGAGGTCGCTTTCGCGGTCGATCGCCGCGCCGCCGAGTTTCACCACGACGGACTTGCCGGCGAACTGGCGGATGTAGGGGAGCGCCTCGACGAGCACCCGCGCGGTTTCATGCGCGGTCATGACGTCTTGCTATTCTCTTTGATATAGCCGGGACCGAGGTCGATCCCGATCATCCGCGCGCTGTGGCTTCCGGCGCCGAGCTGAACCTCGATGGCGATCTCCTCGCCCATCATATGCTCGGCGAGCGCCTGGCCATCGTGCGCGACGGCAACGCCGCCGCGGGCGACCGTGATGCCGCCGTAACTGACTCGGGTGCCGGCGACGTCCATGGCCACACCGCACGAGCCCGCGGCCGCGAGCAGCCGCCCCCAATAGGGGTCGTCGCCGTACCAGCTGCACTTGACCAGATTGTTTTCGACGATCGCCTTGGCCGCGATCTTCGCATCGGCTTCGCTGCCCGCTCCGGTCACCGTCAGATGGGCGATCCGGGTCATGCCCTCGGCGTCGCGCGCCATCTGCATCGTGAGGTCCTTGCAGGCGGCCAGGACGGCGTTCCCGAATTCCTCGAAATCCGGCGTCCCGCGCTTGCCCGACGCGAGCAGCATCGCGGTGTCGTTGGTCGACATGGCGCCGTCGACGTTGAGTGTGTTGAAGCTCTCGTCGGCGGCGCGCTTGAGGATCTGCTGCAGCGCCGGGCGCGGCACGTCGGCGTCGGTGGTCAGAAAGGCGAGCATCGTCGCCATGTTGGGCGCGATCATCCCGCAGCCCTTGGCCATTCCGCCGATGGTGAAGTTCGAGCCGCGGATGACGACCTGCTTCGGCCGGTGATCGGTCGTGAGGATCCCCCGCGCCGCGTCCTCGCCGCCGTCGACCGAGAGCTTGCCCGCGAGCTTCGGCGCCGCATCGAGGATGGGTTGCATCGGCAGGGGTGTGCCGATGATCCCGGTCGAGCAGACCAGGACGTCGCCGACGCCGACATTGAGCGCTAGCGCCGTAGCGCAGCCCATCGCCTTGGCGTCCTTGAGGCCCTGCTCGCCGGTGCCGGCATTGGCGTTGCCCGAATTGACGATAACCGCGGCGGCGCGTCCGCCGTTGGCGTGCAGGATCGCTCGGTCGAGCTCGACCGGCGGAGCCGCGAACTTGTTCTGCGTGAACACGGCCGCGCAGGTGACCGGCTGACGGTCTTCGGTCGCGATCATCGCCATATCGAAGCGCCGGCGCTTGATTCCGGCGTGGCATCCGGATGCGACGAAGCCTTGGGCCGCGGTTACGCTCATGGGTAAACTCCCGTGGTTGTGAGCCCGGCGGTCTCGTCGAGGCCGAGCATCAGATTGGCGCACTGGATCATCTGGCCCGCCGCGCCCTTGCCGAGATTGTCGATCGCCGAGATTGCGAGGATGCGCCCGGTGCGCTCGTCGCGGCGCGCCGTCAGGACAACCCCATTGGAGCCAGCTACCCACTTGGTCGCGGGCGGCTGATCGGTGACCTGCACGAACGGCTCGCTGGCATAGGCGGCGCGCAAAACTTCCAGCGGATCAGCCTTGGTCGCGGCCTGGCCGTAGCAGGTCGCGAGAATTCCGCGGCTCATCGGCGCGAGATGGGGCGTGAACAGCAGGGTTCCGCCGAGCGCCATTTCCATTTCCGCCGTGTGGCGGTGATTGAGCAGCCCGTAGGCGGAGAAGCTTTCCGTGACTGTGCAATAGGCGGTCGCTTCTTTCGCCTCGCGGCCGGCACCGCTGACTCCGGAGGCCGCGTCGACGATCAGGTTGTCGCGCTCGACAATCCCCGAATCCACGAGCGGCCTGAGGGCGAGGATCGCGGCCGTCGCATAGCAGCCCGCCGCCGCGACCGCCTTCGCGTTGCGGATCGAGTCCCGGTTGAGCTCGGGGATCCCGTACACAAATTTCGACAGAAGATCGGGCGCTTGATGGGCATGGCCATACCAGCGGTCGTAAGTTGCAGTGTCGTCGAGCCTGAAGTCGGCCCCGAGGTCGACGAAGGGGACGCCTCTGGCGAGGATCGCGGACGCGATCTTCTGGCTCTGCCCATGCGGAAGCGCGGCAAAGACCAGATCGATCCCGTCCAGCGCCCGCTCGTCGAAATGCTCAAAATCCGTTTGCGGGTAAGCAACGGCAAGATGAGGGTGCACCGCGGAGAGCGGCTGTCCGACCTTGCTGTCGCCGAACAGCTTCACGGGCGTGAGCTCGGGATGCGCGGCCACCAGCCGCAGCAGCTCGCCGCCGACGTAGCCAGAGGCTCCAAGGATTGCCGTCCGAATCATGAAGCGCGGCCCTATGCAGGCGATTGCATAAATATGCAAGTGTATGTATATTCATGCACATGAACCCTTCGAAGGAACAGCGGCAGCGAGCGATCGCGGAGCTAATCCGCAATGCCCCGCTGTCCAGCCAGGAAGAGCTCGCCGAACGGCTCTCGGAGCTTGGCTTCGCGGTCACCCAGGCGACCATCTCGCGCGACATCGAGCAGATCGGCGCCGTCAAGGTCCGGCGCTCGGGGCAGCTCAGCTACGCCTTGCCGGAGCAGGTCCAGGGGCCTGCCGGTCCCGCCTTGTCGGCGCTCCTGCGGGAGTACGCACGATCGATCGAAACGGCCGCTAACCTCGTGGTGATCAAGACTCCGCCGGGCTCGGCCCATCTCATCGGAGTCGCGCTCGACCAATCCGACATTGCCGAGATCGTCGGTACAATCTGCGGCGACGACACGATTTTCGTGGCGTGCGGATCGACGGACATCGCGGCGGACCTGGCGACGAAGCTGCGATCGGGAAGCGGCAGGTTGCAATAGACGACGTGAATCCCCGGTTTCGCCAATCCACCGGATTGGCTGCATGCGAGGATGGTGCCGCTTGCGTGACTCGAACACGCGACCCCATCATTACGAATGATGTGCTCTACCAGCTGAGCTAAAGCGGCTTGGCTCTTTTCGGGAAAAAGCGCGCGCCCACTATCAGCGCGCCGCGGCCCGGGCAAGCGCCTCTCCCGACTTGATCAAATATGCTTAACGCTTTGGTAACGCCACTCCGCCATTTTCCACCCGACTTGGGGGGAAGTGGGCCCGGCGCATATGGACAGTTACCGCGAGCATCCGAGCGAGTTTGACTCGGAGACTGCATCGGAGACGACAGCATCTCACGATGTCGCTGCAGCGATCGGCACGGACGAGCGCCGAATGCATGTACGTGCCTATAATCATTGGGTGTCGCTGCTCGACGGGCGCGATTTCCCCTCGATCGAGGATCTCGAGCCGGCCGACGTCACCGACTTCGCCGGCAACAGCGTGCTGCTCGACTTCACCTGCGGCCGCGACAATCCCGCTGTCCCTTACATCGGTGCGGCGATTCGCGAGGAATGCGGCCTCACCGAGGACACGCGCAACATCGACGACGTGCCGAGCCGCTCGCTTCTGTCGCGGTTGACCGACCATTACCTCCAGATCATCGCCAATCGGGCGCCCATCGGGTTCGAAGCGGAGTTCGCCAATCAGCGCGAGGAAACGATCTGCTACCGCGGCATCCTGATGCCCTTCTCGTCCGATGGGGACACGATCGATTTCATCTACGGTGTGATCAACTGGAAGCGCGTCGGAGTCGATGAGGACGCACAGGATCCGGAGGCGGACACCATCGAACTTCCGAGGGTCGAGTTCGAACCCGCGGTCGATACGGAAGAGGTGGTCGAGCCGTCGGAGGAGCCGGTCGTCGAGCAAGCCGGGGACGAACCGCTCGAGCTGGTCGAAGCCGTCTCTGACTTTCCTGTCGAAATTGGAGGACTCGAGTCGGAAGAACCACTCGATGTCGTCGCCGAAGCCCCCGAACCGGCGCTCGGGATCGACCCGCAGGCCGAAGCGGCTGAAGCGCCTGTCGTCCATTTCTCATGGGAGGACGGCCCGCTCGCGGACGTTGAGACCGACGATCTCCCGGCTATCGAGCTGGACGAAAATGCAGGCCTCGCCGACCGCCTGTGGGCCGCGCGCGAAACCGCCGATGCGGTCAAGGCCGGAGAGGGCCGCACTCGGGCCGCGCTCTACCGCGCACTGTCGCTGGCCTATGATTTCGCCCTCGCAGCGCTGGCCAACGCCGAGGAATATGCCGAGCTTCTGGAAGAATCGGGCGTGAAAGCGCAGCTCCGGGCGCCGATGACTCCGATCGTCAAGCTCGTCTTTGGAATCGATTATGACAAGGCGCGCCTGACGGAGTTCGCCGCCGCACTTTCCTATGCCCTTCGCCAGGAAACTGTCGCAGGCGCGTTCGAGGATCTCATCCAGAAGCAGCCCGGGGGCCTCAAGGCGCTCGTGGCGGCAGAACGGCAGGCGCGGCGACCGGAGGCGAAGACCGACAGCAAAGGCGAAGTCGCACGAACCCGGCTTCGCGCCGCGCCCTCGATCTCGCTCGAGCAACTATCCGCCGCCGACGAGTTCGCGCTGGTCGTCACTCGCAGGGGGGCGGACGGCCGGCACGAGCCGGTCGCAGTGATCGAGGACGAAGCGCTGATCGAACGCGCAATCCGCGCCGCCGCCTGATCCGCTCATCGCGCGGCCGCGGCCGCTGCTCGTCATGCTGTCGTAGCGGGGTTGTTCCCTTGTGGAGCGCAGGTCTATAGGCCCGCCAGCCTCAAGAAGACCCCCGGAGCAGAATTTTAAATGACGGCCCACACGCGCCTGGACCCGCCGCTGGTCGAGTCGATTCGCAAGGCGCTGACAGGAAACGCACTTCCGGGAGAAACCCAGGGTTTTTCCCGTGAAGCCGAGCGCGAGGCGGCCGAGTTTCTCGCCGAGATCGCTTCGAAACGGAAGCGCGGAGAGCTCGCGATCAGGATCCAGTCGATCGGCGGCGAGGCTGGCAATCGCCGGATGCGGATCGGCATGGTCAACGACGACATGCCGTTCCTCGTCGACTCCGTCGCCAATGCCGTCGCGGCGCGCCAGCTGACGATCTACCGGCTGCTTCACCCGGTCGTGTGCGTCGATCGCAACAAGGACGGCGACCTCGAACGGGTCGAGCCGCTTTGCGGCGACAAGCATCGCCGCGAATCGATGATGTACCTTGAGCTCGATCGAGCCGACGCGCGCGGCCGGCAGGAGCTCGCGGCCGATCTGCACCGCGTGCTGGAAGACGTTCGCCTTGCGGTGCGCGACTGGGAGGCGCTGCAGGCGCGGATGCGGGCGGATGCGAAGCAAGCCGGCGCCGAGGGCGGAGCGCTGCTCAACTGGTTCGCCGACGGGGCGATGACCCTGCTCGGATATCAGGTCGAGAAGCCCTATGAAGCGCCGTCGCAGACTCTCGGGATCTTCAGCATCCCGGGCGCGCCTACGGACGAAGGCGGTTGCCTCGGCGCGATGAATTACCTGGAGCAGGGCGGCGAAGTGCCGCTGATGGCCAAGGCCGAGCGCAAGTCGACCGTTCACCGCCGGGTCCCGCTCGATCTCGTCGTGGTTCCGATCCGCGAAAACGGAAAGGTCGTCGCGATCGGCGTCCACGCGGGGCTCTGGACCAGTGAAGCGCTCCGCGTCCCGCCCGAGGAAGTGCCGGTGCTTCGGGAGCGGTTGAAGCAGCTTGACCAGGACTTCGACTTCGACCCGAAGGGCCATTCCGGCAAGGCGCTTCGCCACGCGGTGGCGTCGCTTCCGCGCGACCTGGTGATCGCCATCGATTACGACGCGCTTCGCCAGCTGGTCATGATGGCGATGTCGCTTGCCGACCGTCCGCGCCCTGCGTTGCTCCAGGTCCGAAGCATCCTTAAGGGCCAGCTATTCACCTTCGTCTGGCTCCCGCGCGAGGAGCTGAGCACGACCCGGCGTCTGGCGATTGCCGCGCTCCTCCAGAACGAGGTCGGGCGCGAGATTACAAGCTGGTCGGTCGAGCTGGGCGACGCCGATCTCGCACTGATCCGCTACACCCAATATATCGACGAGGAAGCGGCGCCGCCCGATGCCCAGGCGCTCGATGCCGCCGTCGTCGAAATGGTCCGCGGCTGGGCGCCGGCGGTCGAGGCGGAGCTCATAGCGAGGGCAGGCGCGCCGCGCGCGACCAGGCTCGCGCTCACCTATCTCGGCGCCTTCCCGGATACCTATCGCTCGCGCAGCGCGCCCGAGGAGAGCGCTGCCGATATCCTGCGCCTCTGCGCACTCACCGACGATTCGGATCGGGACGTTCGGATCTCGCGCGTCGCTACCGACGCGCCGCGCCAGCTGCGGCTCAAAACCTACCGCAAAAGCGGCCTCATCCCGCTTTCGGAAGCCGTCCCCGTGCTCGAGAATTTCGGCTTCCGGGTGCTCGAAGAGCTTCCGACAGAGCTCGCGGGCGGGATCGGGTTCATTCACGATTTCCACGTCGAGATCGGGCCCGAGGCGGACCTGGAATCGATCCTCCAGCGGACACCCGAGATCGAGCGCGCCATCGCCAACGTGCTGTGCGGCGCGGCCGAAGACGACGAATTCAATCAGCTGGTCCTCTACGCCGGTCTCGACACGCAGCCGGTTGTGTGGCTGCGCGCTTGGTTCCGCTACCTGCGCCAGACCGGCAGCAGCTTCGGCCTGATCACCGTCGTCGATGCGCTCAGGCGCGCGCCCAATGCGACACGGGCCCTGATCGGTCTTTTCGTCGCGGCCCACGACCCTTCGGCGAGCAAGCGCGACGAGCAGATTGCCGCGTGCCGGGAGCAGCTTGACCGCTCGCTCGCCAAAGTTCGCTCGATCGACGACGACCGTATCCTCCGCCGGCTCCGGGCTCTGGTCGAGGCGATCCTTCGGACCAACGCCTTCGCTCCCGCGGCAGAGGAGGCACTCGCGTTCAAGATCGATTCCGCCGCTGTGCCGGGTCTTCCCGCGCCGGTCCCGTGGCGCGAAATCTGGATCTATAGCCCGCGGGTCGAAGGCGTCCACCTGCGCGGCGGCCCGGTGGCGCGCGGCGGAATCCGCTGGTCGGACCGGCGCGACGATTTCCGGACCGAAATCCTGGGCCTGATGAAGGCGCAGGTAGTCAAGAACGCAGTGATCGTTCCAACCGGGTGCAAGGGCGGCTTCTATCCCAAGCAGCTGCCGCCGATGTCGGACCGCGACGCCTGGCTGGCGGAAGGGACGGAGAGCTATCGGATCTTTATCCGCTCCTTGCTGTCGGTCACGGACAATCTCGTCAACGACAAGGTTGTGCATCCGGCGAGCGTCGTCATCCACGATGGCGACGATCCTTATTTCGTCGTCGCCGCCGACAAGGGCACCGCGACTTTCTCCGACATCGCCAATTCGATCGCGCTCGAGCGCAATTACTGGCTGGGCGACGCCTTCGCGAGCGGCGGCTCGCACGGCTACGACCACAAGGCGATGGGGATCACCGCGCGCGGCGCGTGGATCTCGGTCCAACGCCATTTCCTCGAAATGGGGATCGACGTCCAGTCGGACGACGTGACGGTCGCCGGTTGCGGCGACATGTCGGGCGACGTCTTCGGCAACGGTATGCTGCTGTCCAAGTCCCTCCGCCTGATCGCCGCGTTCGACCACCGCCACATCTTCATCGACCCCAATCCGGATCCGGCGAAGAGCTGGACCGAGCGCAAGCGGATGTTCGAGCTGCCGCGGTCGAGCTGGGACGATTATGACCGCAAGCTGATTTCGAAAGGCGGGGGCGTCTATCCCCGGACCGAGAAGTCCATTCCGCTCAGCGCCGAAGCGCGTGAGGCGCTGGGAATCCACGCGAAGGAGCTCGATCCTGCCAGCCTGATCAACGCCATCCTCAAGGCGCCCGTCGATCTTTTCTGGTTCGGCGGCATCGGCACCTACATCAAGGCATCGATGCAGAGCCAGGCGGACGTTGGCGATCCGGCCAACGACGTCCTCCGCGCCAATGCCGACGAGGTCCGGGCCAAGGTCATCGGCGAAGGCGCCAATCTCGGCGTGACGCAGGCTGGACGGATTGAATTCGCGGAGCGCGGCGGCCGCATAAACACGGACTTCATCGACAACAGCGCAGGTGTCGACTGCTCCGACAATGAAGTGAACATCAAGATCCCGCTCAACCGCGAGATGCGCGACGGCAGGCTTGCGTTCGACAAGCGCAACAGCCTGCTTGCCCGAATGACCGACGACGTCGCCGATATCGTGCTCGAGGACAACCGGCTGCAGACGCTCGCTCTGTCTATCGCCGAAGCGGGCGGCGCGACGGCGCTTCCGGCGCATGTGCGGACGATCGAGCTGCTCGAAGCTTCGGGAAGGCTGGACCGAAAGGTCGAGGGCCTCGCGTCGAGCGAAGAGTTACTTCGGCGGGTCCAGGAGAATCGCGGATTGACCCGGCCCGAGCTGGCCGTCGTCCTGTCGATCTCCAAGCTCGTCCTCCAGGATGCCGCCGAGGAGCTGCGGCTGTCGGAAGATCCGCTGGTCGAACCCGAGCTGTTCGAGGCTTTCCCCAAACCGATGCGCAAGGCTCATGCCGAGGCGATCCGTGCCCACCGGCTGCGCAACGAGATCATCGGGACCAAGGTCGCCAACCGCCTGGTCAACCGCCTCGGCCCAGGAATCGCCTTCGACATGACCGAGGAGGAGGGCGCGTCGCTCAAGCAGGTGGTCGCCGCCTTCCTCGTCGCCGAGCGGCTGCTCGATCTCGACAAATTGTGGAAGGAGATCGAGGAAGCCGAGCTTCCGGAGACGGTCCGGATCGAGCTCTTCTCGATCGCCGCTTCGAGCATCCGCGCGCACTTGTCCGACGTGCTGCGGGCTGCCGGCGGCGAAATGCGCATTTCCGTCCTGTGCAGGATGCTCGAGCCCGGGGTACGCAAGATTTCGGCCGCCGCGGCCAAGCTCATCCGCTCGGAGGTGCGCAACGAAGCCGCGGCGCGGCGCGATCGCCTGCTCGCGCTCGGCGCCAGCGAGGAAATCGTTCGCGGACTCGTCCGGCTTTACGAGCTCGACGGCGTGTTTGGCATTGCGGCGCTGGCGGCGCGGCACAAGCTCGACGAGCTTGCGGTCACCCGCGCTTACACGCGGCTCGGCGAGGCGCTCGGCCTCGACTGGGCCCAGCAGCAGGTCGCCCGCTTCGTGCCCTCGGACCAGTGGGAACGGCTGCTTACCGCCGGGTTGGCGCGTGACTTCGAGCAATTGCGCATCGACTTCCTGTCGCGCTGCCGCGGAAGCGACCTCGACGATTGCGTCGACGGCTATATCGAGAAGCATCGCGCCCGTATCGACCAGTTCAGGGAGCTCGTCGCCCGCGCACGCAGCGAGGGCCATGTCAGCGCACCGATGCTCGCCCAGATCGCCGGACAGGCGCGGATCCTCCTAGGCCGCTAGCCTCTCCGCTCGAACAGCCACTGCCGGATCGCCGACGTGAGGTTGGGCGGTTGATCGGCATCGAGCCGAGCGGCGTCGATCTCGGCCACGAGCGCATTCACCGGACAGCCACGTTCGCGCGCCGCGGCTTCGAGTGCTGCCCAGAACATCGGCTCGAGACTGATCGAGGTCTGGTGCCCGGCGATAATCACCGAGCGCTTCCTCGGCGGAGCGTAATCGCGCTCCATCAATACATGTGCTGCCCGCCGTTGATCGACAGCGTCGAACCCGTGATGAAGCCGGCATTCTCGTCGCACAGGAATGCGACTCCGCGGGCGATCTCATCGGCCTTGCCGAGGCGGCCGACCGGTATTCGCGCGACGATCTTGCCGAGCACTTCCTCCGGGACCGCCGCGACCATGTCGGTGTCGATATAGCCAGGCGCGATCGCATTCACGGTCACTCCGAAGCGCGCCCCTTCCTGCGCCAGAGCCTTCGTGAAGCCGTGGATTCCCGACTTGGCGGCGGCGTAATTGACCTGCCCGTATTGGCCCGCCTGCCCGTTGATCGACCCGATATTGACGATCCGGCCGTAGCCGCGCCCGGTCATGCCTTCGAACACCGCCTTGGCCATGTTGAAACAGCCGCCGAGGTTCGTATCGATGACCTCCTGCCATTTCTGCCGGTCCATCCGCTTCATGGTCGTGTCGCGGGTGATCCCGGCGTTGTTGACCAGCACGTCCACCGGCCCCAGCTCGGCCTCGACCTGGCGAACGCCATCCTGGCACGCGTCATAGTCCGAGACGTCCCACTTGAAGGCGCGGATTCCCGTCCGGTCCGAAAAGGCGCGGGCACGTTCGTCATTGCCTGCGTAATTGGCCGCGACCTCCATGCCCATGTCCCTGAGCGCGATGCTGATCGCTTCGCCGATTCCGCGCGTCCCGCCGGTGACGATCGCAACCCGTGCCATTGCAGAGCTCCCTTCAATCCGAAGAGCGCGCCTATTCCCTGGCCACCCAGCCCGCAAGCTCGCGTTCGATCAGCCGTTCGAGCATGGCGATGCTTTCGGGCGAATCGTTGAGGCAGTCGAGCAAAGCGAACTGCTCGCCGCCCGCATGCATGAAGCTGTGGCGGCCGCGAATTCCGAGCTCTTCCAGGGTCTCGATGCAATCGGCGGAAAAGCCAGGCGTTGCAACGGCGATGCGGCGGACGCCGTTCTTCGGATAAGCGGCGAGCGTCGCGTCGGTCGCCGGCTCGAGCCACTTGGCGCGGCCGAATTTCGACTGGAAGGCGATGTCGACCTCGCGGCCCAGGGCTTCGCCGAGCAGGCGCGCCGTCTTCTGGCACTGACAATGATAGGGATCCCCTAGGTCGAGCGTCCTGACCGGCATCCCGTGGAAGCTCAGAAGAAGCCGCTCGGGCTCGAATTCGAGCGCCGCGATCTGGCGCGCCAGATTGGCCACCAGTGCGTCGATATACAGCGGATCGTCATAATAAGGCGGAAGCGTCCGGATCGCGGGCTGCCATCGCATCCCGGCAAGCGCGCCGAAGACGGCGTCGTTGGCGGTCGCCGTCGTCGCTCCCGAATATTGCGGATAGAGCGGCGCGGCGAGAATTCGCGTGCAGCCCTCGCGAGTCATGTTGTCGAGCGCCGTTGCAATCCCGGGATGGCCGTAGCGCATCGCATAATGGACGCTGAGGTGAGGCAGGCGGGCCCGCAGCGCTTCCGCCTGGCGGTGGGCGATGACTCGAAGCGGCGAGCCTTCGTTGGTCCAGATCTGGTTGTAGGCTTCGGCGGATTTCTTCGGCCGCGTGCGCAGGATGATTCCGTGAAGGATCGGCTTCCACGCGAGACGCGGGATCTCGATCACCCGCGGGTCGCTGAGGAACTCCGCGAGATAGCGGCGAACCGCCCGCACCTCCGGGGCGTCGGGGGTGCCGAGGTTGATCAGCAGCACGCCGATCTTCGGTTCCGGCATCGGCGGGTGATCGGGTTGGCGGCTCATGCGGGCGCCGTCAGATCGAACGGAAGCGAGCGCATCCGCCTGCCTGTCGCTGCGTGGAGCGCGTTCGCCACCGCGGGCGCGAGCACCGTGGTGCCGAGCCCGCTGATGCCGCCTGGAGCATCGCTGCTCGGGATGACTTCGACCATGATCTGCGGCGTATCTCCGATCCTGGGAAAGCCAATGCCGCCGATCGGGCGGGCGCGGGGCATTCCGGCAATCCATTCGGGTGCGGCGACCGTCGCCTGGGCGAGCGCCCACAGCAACCCGCCGGCGACCTGCTGCTCGACGAGGCCACTGTTGACGACCCGCCCGCAATCGACCGCCGCCACCAGCCGCTCGACCTTCAGCCGACGGTCGCTGCCGATGGTCGCGTTCGCGACCAGGCCGATGTGCGATCCGAAGGCGGAGCAGCCGGCGATCCCCATCGTGCTTCCGGGCCCGCCGCCGTCCCATTGCGCAAGCCGCGCGGCGCCCTGAAGACAGCGCGCCAGGCGACCGTTGTTTCCGAGCATCGACATTCTAAAGGCGAGAGGCTCGGTGCCCGCGGCGCGCGCCAGCTCGTCGACGAAGCTCTCGGTGAAGAAGGCGAATTCACGCTCCGGGGAACCGCGCATATAGCCGATCTGGAACGGCAAATCCGGGCGTATGGCCTCGATCGTGATGTTCGGGATCGCATAGGGAGGGATTGCTTTGACCGCGGTTCGGATCAGGCTTCTCTTGTCGTCCACCTCGAGCATCCGTTCGAGTGCGGCGTCCATACCCTGGACAGTTGCAACTTCCATCTTCCAGGCGTCGGTGATCCCGCCTTCGCCCGGCAAAGCGGTCATCCGAGCGAGCGCGCCGGAAGAAGCGAGGTCGTGGTTCTGGCTCGCGCTTTGCGACAAGCCGAGCTGGACCGGGCGTTTCAGCGTTCGCGCCAGCTCCACCGCATAGGGGATCGCGTCCGATTCGAGCGATCGGCCGGCGGGTTCTCCCGCCGGCATTGGATAGAGCGTTACGGCGGACGCGCCGATCCCCGCAGCCTCGGCAGCCGCTTCGCGGGCGAGGGCCGGCGCCTGTGTCGGGGCCCAGACCTCGAGGTGCCCGCCGTCGAACCGCGCGGTCGCGGTCAGCGGTTCGAGACCGAGATGCTGACTCGGTGCCACGAAATAGCTTGCCGCCAGCGGCCGGGAGCCTTTGACCGCGCCCTCGTAATCCCCGCGCCGGAACAGCCGCCGGTCTCGACCGTGGGTGAGCGCGTGTTCGAAGACAGCCGTCATCTCGGTCGGCGCGCGCCTGCCTGAAAATATCGGCTGGGCCGCCTTCATCCCTTTCTCCGCGGCAGACCAGGTCTCGCCGACGATGGCGATCCAGTTCTCGCGCGCGGCAATGTGGCGGATCCCGTGGACCGCCTCGATCGGCTCCCGTGCGAAGCTCGTGAGCCGGCCGCCCGGCGGCGCGATTCGAGCGCTCGCGAAGAGCATGTCGGCGAGTCGGATGTCGCCGGCGAAGCGCCAGCTTCCGTCGGCTTTGGCGGGGCCATCGAGCCTCGGCAGCGGCTGCCCGATGAGCCGTCCCTTGTCCGACTGCCGGAGCGGCGCATTGCCGGGCGGCGATCGGTCGGCCGCCTCCTCGGCAAGCTCGCCGAAGGTGAAAGTTCTGCCGCGGTTCAGCACGAAGCCGTCACCCGTCTCGCAATCCTTCGGCTCCACGTTCCAGCGGTCGGCGGCCGCGCCGACGAGCATCGTCCGGGCGACCGCCGCCGCCTGGCGCAGCGACTGCTCGAACGCGCGCACGGACGTCGAATCGGCCGTGATCCGCATGCGCCCGTCGTCCTCGACCTTGTGCGCCCGAAGCCATCCGAAACCGTCGAGCCAGCCTTCCCGCGCGGCGATCGCGTTCGCGTAATTGCCGGTGAGCGGTGCGGGCTCGACCGCGATCGAGTCCCACGCCGCGCCGAGCTCGTCGGCGACGATCTGCGGCAGGCCGGTCCAGATCCCCTGGCCCGTTTCCGTCTGAGGCACAGCGACGGTTACCTGGCCATTCTTCGCGATCTTGATGAAATTGCCGAACGCCTGCTCCCCGCGCTCGACCGCCAGGTCGCTGCGGAGGTGATGTGGCCACAGCGCGAAGGCGACGATGAGGCCGATCCCCGCGCCCCCGCCGATGAGGATCGTTCGCCGATCGACCTTCAACGCGCGTACTGCGCCTTGAGCGCGCGGCGGTCGAACTTGCCCGTGCCGAGCCGCGGCAGCGGCGCATCGGCAAGGATGATGCGCTCCGGGATCTTGAACTTCGCCATCCTGCCGTCGAGGAACGTCCGCAGGCCCTCTTCGCTCAGTTCCTCGCCTGGCTTTACGCGGACCACGGCAATCGGAATTTCGCCGAGCCGCTCGTCGGGACCGCCGAACACTGACACCTCGGCAATCGATGGGCAGGCGTAGATTTCCGCTTCGACCTCGGCCGCCGAGATATTCTCGCCGCCGCGGATGATGATCTCTTTCTTGCGGTCGACGATGAACAGATAGCCGTCGCCGTCGATGTAGCCGAGGTCGCCAGTGCGGACATAATGGTCGGCCGTGATCTGGGTCGACGTCGCCTCGGGCATATTCCAATAGCATTTGAAGTTCGCCGCGCTTCGAATCGCGATTTCGCCAACCTCGCCCGCCTGCAGGTGGCGATCGCCTTCCCCGAGGATCGCCAGCTCGACATAAGGTTTGTGCGCCCGGCCGGTCGACGCCGGCTTGGCGGCGTAATTGCTCCAGTAATTGGCGCAGCCGACCGCGTTGGTTTCGGTCAGTCCGTATCCGAGCGCCGGCTGGGCGTCGGGGAACTCGGCCTTCAGGCGCTGGACGTGGCTGATGGGACGCGGCGCTCCTCCGGCGGTGATGTCCTTGAGCGACGACAGGTCGTATTTCTCCCGGTCGGGATGGTTCATCAGCTCCAGACTCATCGTCGGCACTCCGACGAAATAGGTGATCTTCTCCTTTTCGATCAGCCGAAGCGCCTCGCCGGCATCCCACTTGCGCATCATCACCATGCAGCGTCCGACGACGAAACTGTTGAGCATGACCGGCACTTCACCGGTGACGTGGAACAGCGGGACGCTGATCAAAGTGCGCGGTGGCCCCTCCGGCGCTCGGCCCTCCTGCGTCAGCAGACCGAGCAAGACGATGAGCCCCGTGGCATAGGTATAGACTGCGGTGGTGACTGCTCGATGGGTCGATAGCGCGCCCTTCGCCTCTCCGGTCGAGCCCGAAGTGAACAGGATCGTCGCATCGTCGTCCGCACCGATATCCGGCAAGGCTGACTTCTCGTCCGCGTCGACGAGAAGCGGCGCAAGCGCCTGCTCGACCGGCAGCTCGACGGCGATGCTGACGATGTCGCGCCCGCTGCACCGTTCGGCGATCCGCTTCGCGCGCGGCGCATCGGCGACGATCAGCCTGGGATCGGTGAGCTGGATCGCATGCTCCATCTCATGCGCTTCCCACCAGCCGTTGAGCAGCGTCGCCACGCCGCCGGCCTTGAGGACGGCCATATGCGCGACGACCCACGAAGGGCAGTTGCGCATGGCGATCCCGACGCGATCGCCTTTGACGATGCCGCGCGCGACGAGCGCATGGGCCATACGCTCCGAGATTCGATCGAGATCGGCGAAGGTCAGCCGCTCGTCGCCCGCAACCAGCGCTTCGTTATCGGCGTTCAGCGCGCAGAAGGTGTGGAAGAAGGACGGAACAGTCGCAGGCAGATTTTGGACGATCGCTCGGCCCAACTCGTCGCGGCCAATGACGAGCCGACCGCCGGGGCCCGTGACCCTGGCAAGTTCCTCGTCGAAGCGGCGGTCGAGCTCGCTCGGCATCCCGGTCTGACTTCCTTTGCCTTTGCTGACACGCGCCTTATGAGGCGCTGAACATTCATGGGGAAGTCCTTGCAAGCCGACCAGTATCCCGGGTTCACCAAGTTCACCGATCTCGGCCTCTCGCCGGTGGCGCTGCACATCGGGGCTTTCGATCTCAGGTGGTACAGCCTCGCCTACCTCGCCGGAATCTTCATCGGCTATTGGTATTTGCTGAGGTTGCTGAAGGAGCCCGGGGCACCGCTCAGCCGCCGCCATGCCGACGACCTGGTCTTCTACGCGGCACTCGGGGTCATTCTGGGCGGGCGTATCGGCTACGTGCTGTTCTACAATTTCAGCCAATATCTCCACCATCCGATCGAGATTCTGAAGCTGTGGGACGGCGGCATGTCGTTCCACGGCGGTCTGATCGGCACGTGGCTCGGGATCTATTATTTCGCGCGCAAGGAAAAACTGTCGTGGATGCGGATCGACGATTACGTTTCCTGCTGCGCGCCGATCGGGCTCTTCTTCGGCCGGCTCGCCAACTTCGTGAACCAGGAGCTGTGGGGCGCGCCGACCCATGTTCCCTGGGCCATTCGCTTCGTCGAGGTGAATCAATACGGTCAGCGGTATCTCGGGCCGCCGCGGCACCCCAGCCAGCTTTATGAAGCCTTTTTCGAAGGCATCGTCCTGTTCTGCATCCTCACCTGGATGTTCTGGAAAACCAACGCTCGGTATGAGCCGGGAAAGCTCGTCGGCGCTTTGGGCTTGTTCTACGGAATCTTCCGCTTCGGCGTGGAGTTCATTCGTGAGCCGGACAGCCAGCTGACGCGCTTCTCGCAAGTCACGGGCCTGCACATGGGCCAGTGGCTCTCGATCCCGCTGATCGTGCTTGGCGCGTATCTGATGTTCACCGCCAAGAAGCGGCGCGTTCGTGTCGAACCGGTCGCCGGCACCGCTTCGGCAGCGTGACTCCGCTCGAGCGGGCGCTTCGTGAACGCATCCAGGCCGAGGGGCCGATCAGCGTCGAAGCCTTCATGGAAGCGTGCAACGCTTATTATTATGCAACCCGCGATCCCTTCGGAGCCGACGGCGATTTCACCACTGCGCCGGAGGTCAGCCAGATGTTCGGGGAGATGATCGGCGCCGCGCTTGCCGACGCATGGAAGCGGGCCGGCGCGCCTTCGGACGCAATTTATGTGGAACTCGGTCCGGGGCGGGGCACGCTGGCGGCGGATGCGCTTCGCGTGCTGCGCTCGGCCGGGTTCGCGGGCGATGTGCACTTTGTCGAAACCAGCCCGGTGCTTCGCCAGGCGCAGGGAAATTCTGTTCCCGGTGCGCGGTGGCACGACACAGTCGAAGACTTGCCGGCACGGCCGCTGCTGCTCGTTGCCAACGAGTTCCTCGACGCCTTGCCGGTGCGGCAGATTGTCGCTGGGATTGAGCGCCGAGTCACGGTGGCAGCGGGAGGGTTCGCCTTCGATCGCGATGGAGAAATCGTCGAGAATTCGCCGGCGCGCGATCAAGCCATTTCGGCGATCGCGACATGCCTTGCCCACGCGGGGGGAATGGCGCTCATTATCGACTATGGACACGAACGAACCGCGCCCGGGGAGACGCTCCAGGCGGTCCGGGGGCACCGTTTTGCGTCCGTGCTGGAGCAGGCCGGGGAGCAGGACTTGACCGCCCACGTCGACTTCGAGGCCGTCGCGCGTGCAGCGCGCGAGGCGGGGGCGGCGGTGACACCCGTCTTCGCCCAGGGCGAATGGCTGATCCGGCTCGGAATCGAAGCGCGCGCGCAGGCTCTGTCGCGCGCCAATCCCGAGCGCGCGCAGGAGGTCGGGTCAGCGCTCAAGCGACTTACGAGTGCGGATGGAATGGGCGCGCTTTTCAAGCTCGTGGCACTGCATTCGCGCCAATGGCCGGCGCCTGCGGGCTTCGCGTGACCGTCATCTATCGACCCGCCGAGCTCGACGACGCCGCTGCGCTACGCGCGCTGTTTGCCGACAGTTTCGTCGAGACGTTCGGCCATCTCTACCGCCCCGCCGACCTCCACGAGTTCCTCGACACCAATTCCGAAGCCAAATGGCGCGGCAACCTCACCGATCCGGACGTGGCGATCCGGGTTGCGGAGAGCGGCGGTGAACTGCTGGGCTTTGTCGAGCTCGCGCCGAAGAAATTGCCCTATGAGACTGCGGCGACTGCGCTCGAGCTCAGACGACTGTACCTGAAGAGCCGCGCGCAGGGGAAAGGGATCGCCGACGAGCTGATGCGGTGGGCGCTCACGGAGGCGAGCGCCCGGGGAGCCGAGGAGCTCGTGCTGTCGGTCTATGTCGACAATCATCGCGCGAGGCGTTTCTACCAGCGCTACGGCTTCGAAGCGGTCGGCAAATTTGATTTCATGGTCGGAACCCACGCCGACGAGGACCTCATCCTTCGGCACATCATCATGCAGGCGCACGCATGAGCGAAGTCGAGGTGATCCGGGCGGTCTCAGTGGGCGGGTTTCCCCACGGCTTCCTGGGCCGCCGTGGCGGAGTTTCAGGCGGCGAGCTTGCCGGGCTGAATGTGGGCTACGGCAGCAGCGACGACCGATCGGCGATCGACGAGAATCGCCGCCGCGCGGTAGCGGCGCTGTTGCCCAACGCCAGGCTCGCCACGGTGCACCAGATCCATTCCGCCGAGGTGGTCGAGGTAGAGGAGCCGTGGCCGCAACGAGAGCGTCCGCGCGCCGATGCGATGGTGACCGATCGACCGGGTCTGCTGCTCGGCATTCTGACCGCGGATTGCGCGCCGGTACTGTTCGCAGACGAGCAAGCCAATGTGATCGGCGCGGCGCACGCCGGATGGCGCGGAGCGCTCGCCGGGGTGACCGATTCGACCATTGCCGCAATGGAGCAGCTCGGCGCCCGCCGCGACAGCATCCATGCGGCGGTCGGCCCGTGCATCGGGCAGCCGTCCTACGAGGTCGACGAAACCTTCCGCTCCCGTTTCATCGACGATGATCGCGGCAATGAGCGCTTCTTCGTGACCGGGCCGGCGGGAAAGCCGCACTTCGCGCTGGAATCCTATATCGTGCATCGCCTGATCGCCGCCGGAATCGGCGAGGTCGAGGCGCTCAACCTCGACACTTATGCCGACCCGCACCGCTTCTACAGCTATCGCCGAGCGACCCACCGCGGCGAAGCCGACTATGGGCGCCAGCTGAGCGCCATCGCCATCGACGGCTGAACGTCGCGCACTGTCCCAATCCGGAACATTTCCGGACTCCCCTGTCGCGTCCGCCTGCGGCTTGCCTCAATCGGGCGGCCGAAACGAATTGGAGCGTCGGCAATGTCCACCATCGGCAAGCTGCTTCGCGACGACAAGGGCGTCGGAACGGTCGAATATGCGCTCGTCGCGATGCTTATCTCCGTCGCGGCGCTCTCGGCTTACGCCAATCTCGGAAGCAAGGTTCAGGCGCGCTGGTCGAACACCTACAGCGCGGTTTCCACGCACCTCGGATAAGCGCGACGAACGGAAATCGGCAGCGGCCTAGCCGCGCCGCCGCCCGGTGATTAGGGAGACTCGCGAACGAGGAGACCTAATTTGCCCAGCGAGAATGAGAACCAGATCAGCGGTACTCCAGCACCTCGGCCGCCGAGGCCATCCACCACGACCATCGGCAACCACAAGCTGAAGCCTTCGACCCTCATGATGGGCTACGGCTTCGATCCGGAGCTCAGCGAGGGCTCCCTGAAACCCCCGATCTTTCTCACCTCGACGTTCGTTTTCGAAAGCGCGGCGGCCGGCAAGCGCTTCTTCGAGGGCGTCACGGGCAAGCGGCCGGGCGGAGCCGAAGGGCTGATCTACTCGCGCTTCAACGGACCCAATCAGGAAATCCTCGAAGATCGGCTGAGCCTGTGGGAAGAGGCCGACGACGCGCTCGCATTCTCGAGCGGAATGTCGGCCATCGCGACCTTGTTCCTGACCTTCGTCCAGCCGGGCGACGTGATCGTCCAGTCGGGGCCGGTCTATGCGGCGACGGAGACCCTGATCGCCAAGATCCTCGGCCGCTTCGGCGTATCGTGGCTGGACTTCCCCTCGGGTTCGACTCGCGAGGAAATTGACGCTGCGCTCGCGCGGGCGAAGGAGAAGGGCAGGCTGGCGCTCATCTATCTCGAAAGCCCCGCGAACCCGACCAACCAGCTGGTCGACGTGGAGGCGGTGCGCGCGGCGCGCGACGCGGCCTTTTCCGAAAGTGAACGGCCGCCGATCGCGATCGACAATACATTCCTCGGGCCCCTATGGGCGAAGCCGCTCGCGCGCGGCGCCGACCTTTCGGTCTACAGTTTGACGAAATATGCCGGCGGCCACAGCGATCTCGTCGCGGGCGGGCTCGTCGGCAACCAGAAGCTGATCGACCAGGTGCGCACGATGCGGAACACGATCGGGACCATTTGCGACCCGAACACCGCCTGGATGCTGCTGCGGAGCCTCGAAACGCTCGAATTGAGGATGAGCAAGGCGGGCGAGAATGCGGCGCGCGTGTGCGACTTCCTGCGCCAGCACCCGAAGGTCGAGAAGGTTGGCTACCTCGGCTTCCTCGAGGAGGGCTCGCGTCAGGCCGACATCTATCGCCGTCACTGTACCGGCGCCGGCTCGACCTTCTCGCTCTACCTCAAGGGTGGCGAGAAGGAGGCGTTCGCCTTCCTCGATGCGCTGCAGATCGCGCATCTCGCCGTAAGTCTCGGGGGCACCGAGACTCTGGCCAGCGCTCCGGCCGCGATGACCCACCTGTCGGTGCCCGATGACCGCAAGAAGCAGCTCGGGATCACGCCCAACCTGGTACGGGTGTCCATCGGCGTGGAAGACGCCGACGATCTGATCGCCGACTTCGCCAACGCCTTGGAAGCGGTGTAGAAAAAGCCTGGCTACTCGCGGCGCGGAGCCATTTGGACTAAGGAAGCGTCTAATTCCCGTGCGTTAGCGATTGCAGGCCATGGAGAGCGTCGAATGTTCCTGAAGAACTGCTGGTACATGGGCGGCTGGGACCATGAAGTCATGGATGGCAAGCTGCTCGAGCGGCGCCTTCTCGACGAGCCGGTCGTCTTCTACCGCGGCGAAAGCGGACAGATCGTCGCCCTCGACAATCGCTGCGCGCATCGCGGCGCCAAGCTGTCGCAGGGACGGATCGAGGGCGATTGCGTCCGCTGCATGTACCACGGGCTGAAGTACGACCCCTCCGGCAAGTGCGTGCAGATTCCGGGGCAGGAACGCATCCCGCCGCAACTCGGTGTCAGAAGCTATCCGGTCGTCGAGAAGCAACATTGCCTGTGGATCTGGATGGGCGATCCGGCGCTCGCCGACCCCGACAAGATCCTGGACATTCCGTATCTCGAGGACCCTAAGTGGAAGGGCATTCCGGCCTACCTCCACTACGATGCGAACTATCTGCTGATCGTCGACAACCTCAGCGACTTCAACCATCTCGCGTTCGTCCACACGAATACCCTCGGCGGGTCCGAGGAATACGCCTACGTCACCAAGCCGAACCTCGTCGATCGGCTGCCGAACGGCTTCCACGTCGAGCGCTGGCACAGGAACAGCGATCCGCCGCCGTACCTTAAAAAGGTCATCCCGAACAAAACGGACAAGGTGGACCGGCGCAATATCGCCCGGATGCTCATTCCCGGCATCTTCCTGATGGACACGATGTTCGCTCCCGCCGGCATGGGCGAGGATGGCGAGGGCAAGGAAGGCACGCGCGAGTTCCGCAACTGCCAGTTCATGACTCCGGAGACGGAGCGGACGACGCACTTCTTCTGGAATTATCTCAACGACTTCGAAGGCGCGGACTACACGATTTCCATGTCGCTTCTCGACAGCCTGATCGAAGGGTTCATGGAGGACAAGGAGATCATCGAAGAGCAGCAGAAGATGCTCGACGCCGATCCGAGCTTCAAACTCATCGCGGTCGCTTCCGACGTCGCGCTGTCACACTTCCGGTACGTGATGGACAAGATGATCCGCGAGGAGCGCGCGGGCGTCACCGCTCCGCAACCGGCGCCGGCGATCGCCGCCGAATAATTTGTCCACCAGCCCGTTTCAGGTGCAGGTCGCGGACGTTCGCGCCGAGGCGCTCGACGTAATGAGCCTCGAGCTGCGTGCGATCGGCGGCGGGCAGCTTCCGCCGTTCGAACCCGGCGCGCATCTCGACCTCCACTTGCCCAATGGTCTCATCCGCCAATATTCGCTGACCAACGACTGGCGCGAGCGCGACCGTTACGTGATCGGCGTCGCGCGCGTGGCCGAAAGCCGCGGCGGGTCGAGCTTCGTCCACAACAGCATCCGGGCAGGCGCGCAGCTTACCATCCGCGGCCCGATCAACAATTTCGCGCTCGACCTCCGCGCTGAGCAGTTCCTGTTCATCGCCGGCGGGATCGGGATCACGCCGATCATGGCCATGGTCCGCTGGTGCGTCGCGAACGGCAAGCCGTGGCGGCTGATCTACGCCGCGCGAAGCCGCCAGCGCGCCGCCTTCTACGAAGAGCTGTGCGGCCTCGCACGCGAGAGCGCCCAATTCCATTTCGATGACGAAAGTGGGCAGGTGCTCGATGTCGCGCACGCGATCGCCGGGTGGAACGAAGGCGAGTGGATCTATTGCTGCGGCCCGGCGCCGCTGATGGATTCGGTGGAAGCGTTGACGGGGCATCTGCCCAGTGGGACCGTACGGTTCGAATGGTTCACGACGCCGGAAAGCGATGAGCCGCAGGAATCGAATGCGTTCAAGGTGCGGCTCGAGCGGAGCGGCGCCGAATTCGAAATCCCTGAAGGCAAATCGATTCTCGAAATCCTCGAGGAAAACGGCATCGACCATCCTTTTTCCTGCCGCGAAGGGCTGTGCGGGACCTGCCTCACCAACGTGCTCTCGGGCGATCCCGATCACCGCGATTACGTGCTGACCGACGAAGAGCGCGCGTCTGGCAAGCTGATGACCATCTGCTGCTCGCGGTCCAAATCCCCGCAGCTGGTGCTCGACCTTTAGCCGCGGTTCAGCGCGTCGGTGACCCGGCCCAGCAGCAGGTAAAGTTCGTCCATGTCGCGTCGCCCGATGTGCTGGGTGATCCGCGCGTATTCGCGCTCGGAACGCGGTGCGAGCTCGTCGAACAATGCACGGCCTTTCGGAGTAAGCGCGATCAGCGCTCGGCGCTGATCCGAAATCGGGCGGCTGCGGTCCACGATCCCTCTGGCTTCGAGATTCTTGACCGTCCGCGTGGCGCTCGGCTTGAGGATGAACACGCGCGTTGCAAGGTCGCCGATTTCGATCCGGTCGGTTTCCCTCAGGGCGCGCATGATGCGCCATTCCTGCT
>DATNFJ010000052.1:0-30145 GCA_035606455.1 Sphingomicrobium sp. | reverse complement strand
GCATCGACCTGCCCGGGAGTCCAGCCGCGGTTCTTCCACCGATCGATGAGCCCGGCGAGCTGGCGCGGCGGCCAGCGTTTCTCGTCGAGGTTCGCGGCCTGGATCAGCTGCTTGAGAACGCGCAGTTGATCGTCGGTGTCGAGGATGGTGAAGTTCGATTGCAGACCGACCAGCTCGGCATGACTGCGCAGCATGCGCGCGGCGACCGAATGGAAGGTGCCGAGCCAGGGCATGCCCTCAAGCGCGCCGCCGGACAGCGCCGCGACTCGCTCGCGCATTTCCCGCGCCGCCTTGTTCGTGAAGGTGACGGACAGGATCTGGCTCGGCCACGCCTTTCGAGTCGCGATCAGGTGGGCGAGCCGAGCGGTCAGCGCGGCGGTCTTGCCAGTGCCTGCGCCGGCCAGCACGAGCAGCGGTCCTTCAGTGGTGAGAACGGCTTCGCGCTGCGGTGGGTTGAGGCCCCGCAAATAGGGTGGGTCGTCGATCGGGACGGGGGATTCAGGCACGCTCCCGAGGTAGGCGGAGGGGAACGGAACGGCAACCGACGCGGCGCGGATTGGGCGAATCTCAAAAGGTTCCGCCAATTGTGCCCGATATCCCCGTTATCCACAGGTTCAACCCCTCATTTTTCGCTTTCGCGACTCGGCGGCGAGGCGCATGGTGCATGGGTGATCGGGACGGCGGTCCCGGCCTCTCCAGGAGCCGGAAACGGCAAGCGGATGCGGCAGGTGACCAAAGGTCCGATCTCCGCCGGCAGGATTGGGAGGAGCCTTCGGGTTCTGACCGGGCCAGCCGGGAAGAGGCGCCGGAAGAGTTGTCTTCCTCAAGCGCGACGCGGCTCCTGGCGGTTTTCGGATCGTCGGTGAGCGAAGCGGGACGCAAGAGAGGGCGACCCAAGAAGGGCCGCGGAACACTGGACGGTTTTGGCTTCGAGGGACTTCGGTTCCAGAATGCCGGGCCGGAAAGGTCGAAAGACCAGCGAACCTTCGGGCCGCGCAGTCGAGTAGATCGGTCGGGCTCCTCGAAAGAGGGAGCGGTTCGGTGGAATGCGACGCCTGAGCTGGTGAGCCAGGATCGAGAGCGGGTCAGGCTGGGCCGAAAGGCCGAAGTGGACCAGGTTACGAATACCGGCAGATCCTTCGCTCGGCGCAGTGGGGGCTGGCAGCAATGCCGGCCCCCATTTCTATTGGGGCAACCGATTCCTCGCGGCCGATCCGATCCCTCGCCGTTATAGCGGCCGTCTGATATGCCGCCTCTATCGTTCGCCTGGCGGGCGCGGGAGGGACCATGGCTACGAAGCATGACGGCGCCGCCGGCGAACTCCTGCGAATCCTCGGGATCGGCTTCGGGCTTGCGGTCGTGGTCGGCGGAGTGGTCGGCCAGGGAATCATGCGAACGCCCGGAATCGTCGCCGGGGCGCTTCCGAGCGAAGCCTGGGTGCTCGGCGCCTGGGCGCTCGGCGGACTCATCATTCTCATCGACGCGTGCGCGACGGTCGAGCTCGGAGCTTCAGTTCCGAGGAGCGGCGGTCCCTACGTGTTCGCCGAGCGCGCGTTCGGGCCGACGGCGGGCGCGATGCTCGGCTGGGCCGACGCGCTCAATTACATCCTCGGCATGTCCTACGTGTCGGTCGTGTTCGCCGAATATGCCCAGCGGCTCGGGATCGGGGCGATGCTTCCCACCGGAGCGCTCGCTGTTTTGCTCATCGCCATTCTCGGAGCGATCAACTGGACCGGAACGCGGACCTCCGGACGAAGCCAGATCGTGGGCACGGCACTCAAGGGCGCGGGCCTGACGCTGCTAGTGCTCGTCCTGTGGGTGATGCCTGTCCGCAGCGGCTCGCCGACCGCGGTGGTGCATGCGCTCCCGCCGCTGATAACGATTGCAGCGATAGGAACCGCAATGCGCGCGGTCGCGATCACTTACGGCGGATGGAACGCGGCGGTCTATTGCAGCGAGGAAATGTGCCAGCCCGAACGGAGCATCGTCCGCGTGACGTTCGGCGGAATCGGAATGGTCATCATTCTATTCCTGGCGGTGAACGGAGCGCTGTTCCACGTCTTGAGCCGCGGCCAGATCGCCGCGTCGAACCTGCCGGTCGCCGATGCGACCTCGGCGGTGCTGGGTGCCGCAAGCGGCAAGGTGATCACGGTCCTCGCGATTCTCGCCGTGGTGACGATCTGCAACCTGATGGTCATGTTCGTCAGCCGGATCGTCTTCGCGATGGCGCGCAACGGCATCCTGCCCGCGTTCCTGACCAGAGTGTCTAAGTCGGGAACGCCGCGAATGGCCCTATTGTGCTCGACCGTGATCGCCGCCTTCCTCGCTTCGACCGGCAGTTACGAGCGGTTGATCGCCATCGGCGCTCCGTTCCTGATCGGAGTCCCGGCGGTGACCGACCTTGCGGCGATCGCGATGCGCGTTCGCGAGCCCGAGCTCGAGCGGCCGTTCAAGATGCCGCTGTTCCCGCTTCCGGCGCTGCTCGGCTTCGCGGTGAATGCGTTGCTGGTCGGCGCAATCTTTTACGAAGACCCGCTCGACAGTTCCCTCGGCGTCGGGCTGGTCGTCCTCGTCGGCATCGCGACCAAGATTCATGGCACTCTGACGATGCGTAGAGCGGCTGCCGCCTGACGGCACTCGGCGCAAAGCAGGTGCGGTTCGGCGCGCGCGAGGCCAGCATTTTCAAGCGTTCGACGAACCGACGGAAACCAATCCGCGCCTGCGCGTTCAGCGGGCAGGTAGGCGGCGGCGATTAAGTCGCCGGAGCGGCGGGACCACCCCGCAAAGCACGACTTTGCAGGGTCCCCGGATGGCGGGCGCGAAGGAGTTTGACCGTGCGCAAGATCGCCGCTCTCATCCTCGCTTCGGCGGCCGGCGCACTTGGCGCCGCCGCATCGGCGAGCACCACCACGTCGACCCTGGTTTCCACCGCCCCCTGGTGGGAGAAGATCACCGTCACCCTGGGCGGTGATGGCAAGACCGAAGCTTGCCGCTACGAGACCAGCCTAAAGATGACCGCCGACGACTGCGACGTTGCCTCGAGCGAAGCGGCGATGGTCAGCAAGGCGTCCCAGAACAAGGGCGAAGTTACCCGCATCACGTTCGAACGGCGGTTCACTCCCGGCGCGCCGCCGGCCAAGGCCAATCTCGAGACCGGCGACACGTTGCTCGGCGGCGAGATGATGGCGCTTGCGATCGACGCCAGAGGCGCGGTCAAGGATTGCAAGATGGTCGCCCAGTCGGGCGAGATGCGGCCCGAATATAGCTGCGACGACGCCACCGCCGAGCGGTTCCAGGCGAGCTACGGCGCCGATCGCAAGGACGCGCCCGAGCACGAAGGCTATATGACCATCCTCGTCTACGGGCATACCGAGCATATGGTGTAATCCGGCTGGTGCCGGGCGAAGCGTCGCTTTCGCCCGGTTAGCCGCGATCCGAGCGCGGCTTCACGCCGCTTCGGGAAGCGGCCGGCATACTTCGGTCAGCCGGGCTCGATCCGCTCGCGGCACGTCGACGCCAAGCTGCCACGACGTGTCGAGCTCGTCCTGCGCGATGCCCGCAATGATGTCGTTCTCGAACGTCGCGTGGTTGATCGCAACGCGCAGGCCCGCAATATCGGTGGGGCCGAGGCGGTCCGGGTCCCCTTTCAGGACTTTGAGAATTCCCCAGTCCTGCACTTCCTGGCCCATGAAGGCCTGCACGTTGGTGACCTGCATGTAATAGACGCCGTAGAGACGCAGTTGGTCGCGGCCGAAATGCGCCAGCGTCTGCGCAGACCGGCTGGTTTCCCAGACGTTGTTGGACAGAGCGTTCCCGACATCCGGGAGGATGTCGCCGATCCGCGGCTGTGGGTCGTGCTTTGCGGCACGTTCGATGATTGCGTTTAGCCTTGTCAGCCGTGCGGCGATACAATCGTGCGCTGCGACGCGGAAGGCGAACGCCTTGTTGGTGTGCGCCATTTCCTGGTGCAGTGCCGTCCGCGCTTCGCGGACCTGATTGTTCCAGTGGATGATCTCGACGAGCTGCTCGAGCGCAATCGCGATGAGCACGCCGAGGACGATGACTCCGACCTCGCCCGCAAACTCACGCCAGCCGTGCAACGGCTTCGGAACATGGATGTGCATGATGCCCCCCCCGGGTCCGCGTACGAGCAATCGGGAGGAAAAACTAATTGCGCGGTGGGTGCCGGCAAGAACCGGCGCACGCTGTCAATCGACGATGATCGTGTCACTCATGCCCATCTGCTTGTGCAGGAAGTGGCTGCAGTGGGCCTGGTATGTTCCCGGCGCCGGGATAAGTGTGACCGTGCGCGTCTCGTGCGGGCGCAATTCGATCTCGTTGCCGACCGGCCCACCCGCGAGGATCCGCGCGTGCTGGAAGAAACCGGGCGCGGTGAAATCGTGACCGCTCCCCGAACGATTGGCGAAAACCAGGGTGACCGGCCGGCCGGCGGCAAGGTGGATCGGCTGCGGACCGAAGCCGAAACCGTAGACGTCGACCACCAGCTGCGCCGGAGCCTGGGCCAGAGCCGGCGACCCGAGGGCCAGGAACAGGGCCGCGGCCCCGGCGGTACGGGAAAAATTCATCGCAATCCTCCGTTCGATCTTGGTGCGCGGCGCTAGCACGAAAGGTTCATTGCGGTCCGCCGCTCAAGCGGGGAACCGACAAAGCGCCGGGATTTTCGCCTGTTGTGTGTTGCGCGCCGAGTCGGCAGACTGCCGGGCGCGCATGTCCGCATGTTGCGTTGAGGGGAGACGTATCGATGAAACCACTTCCCGGCCTGGCGATTGCCGCCGCCGCCATTGTCTTCGCCGCCGCTCCCGCCGGTGCGAAGGACGACCCGACCAAGCTCGGCTGTACCCAAGTCCAGAACGGTCAGTGTGCCGCCTGGGCGGAACTGACGCCGCAGCAGGCCCGACGTGTCCGAATGAACGACGTGTTCGGGCCAAACTATCCTTATTACCTCAAGGTCACCGACCTGCCGGAGGACATCGTCCGGGAATATGGCCTCGACACACGGTCGCGCTATGTCGCGACGAGCGACGGCTATATCTTCGTCGTCGATCCCGAGGGCTACGAGGTCAAGCGGGTGATTGCGCCGGAGCGCTCGACCGAGCGGTGAGTCGGTTCCTGTCTCGCCGATTGCCGTCGTTCCGACGGAACCACACGGCACTTGGGCGGTTGCGCCCGCGGCGACGCAGGAGAGAAGTGATGAGGCGATCGACCTATGCCGCGGCTGCGATCGCAGTCGCCCTGACGGCTTGCAACAAGCAGACTTCCAACAATGAAGCGGTGGCGACCAACGCCGCCACCAATGCGGCGGCGAATGCCGGAACCGCGAACATGGCCGCCGGCAATGCGGCGATGAACGGCACGGCAACCTCGAGCGGGACGATCGACACCGCCTTCGTCACCGAGGCGATGAAGGGCGACAATAGCGAAGTCGCGCTCGGGAATCTCGCCGAGCAGAAGGGCAGCTCCACCGGGGTCAAGGACCTCGGCAGGATGCTGGTCGCAGACCACGGGGCACACAAGCAGGTGGTCGCGGCGCTGGCCCAGAAAGCGAACGTTCCGGTGACGAACGACCTCAACGACGAGGCCAAGGCCGAGCAGAAGAAGCTTGACGGCCTGTCGGGCGCGGCGTTCGACAAGGAGTTCGTGCGGGCGACGGTCGAAGACCACCAGAAGGATATCGCCAAGTACGAGCAGGAAGCGAAATCGGGCGACGCGCAATCGGCGGCGATGGCGAAGCAGACTCTGCCGACGCTCCGCAAGCACCTGCAGGCGGCGCAGGCTCTGGAGAAATAGGCGTGAGGCGGACCAAAATAACCCATCTGGAAAAAAGTACTTGACAGTGTCACGCTGATTCGGTACACGGTAGGCACAGTGAAGAATTGCGAGTCGGGCCGGCTTCCCAGCGGAAGCGCGGCCCGATTTCGTTGGTGCTCGGGAGATAGGGATGGCGGGGAAGAAGAAGGCGAAGGGGAAGACGAAACTGGTGCTGGTGCCGGGCAAGGCGCCGCAGATGCGCAAGGTTTCGGTGCGAAGCTGGAACAGGCGCAAGGCGGACCATTTCCTGCTTGTCGTCGCCGAGACCTGCAACGTCAGCGAGGCGTGCCGGCGAAGCGGTCTGCCGATGACGGTCGCGTACCGCCGGCGCAAGACCGACGCGGCGTTCCGCGCCGCCTGGATCGAGGCGATCGCGATTGCTTACCAGCGGCTCGAGGCGGTGCTGCTGGACCGATTTTTCAACGGGACGGAGAAATTGATCATCCGCCGCGACGGATCCGAAGAGCGGATGCGCGAATATCCGAACGCGCTCGGCCTCCAGCTTCTGAAGATGCACCGCGAGACCGCGATGGAAGCCGAAAGCGACATGCCCGAGGCCGACGCCGACGAGATCCGGGAGCGGATCGTGCGCAAACTGCAGCGATTGAAGAAGCGGGATGAAGAGAAGGAAGCGCGAGCATCGGGACTACGAGGGAGCGACGGACCACGCACTGGCGATCCTGAAGAACGCGAGTGAGGACCTTCAGCGCCGCGCGATGGCGGGGCAGAGCGTCGCGGAGCTTCTGAAGTTTGACGCGCATTTCGAAACATGGGCGCACGAGAACCAGCGTCCGCCGACGAGCGAAGGCTGGCGCGTGTGGCTGATGCTGGCGGGACGAGGGTTCGGAAAGACCCGCGCCGGGGCCGAGTGGATCTATGCGCTCGCGAGCCGGAAGCCCGGCGTCCGGGTAGCGCTCGTCGGCGCCTCGATCGGCGAAGCCCGGACGATCATGGTCGAGGGGGTGAGCGGCCTGCTGTCGGTCGCTCAAAATCGCAGGAAGCGGCTCCAGTGGGAGCCGAGCCTGGGGCGGCTGAAATGGCCAAACGGAAGCGTCGCCCAGATATTTTCCGGCGATCATGCCGACGGGCTTCGCGGCCCCGAGCATGATTTCGCCTGGTGCGACGAGCTTGCGAAATGGGGCGAGGCGGAAGCGGCGTGGGTCAACGTGCAGTTCGGGTTGCGGCGCGGACCGCGCCCGCGCGCGCTGATCACGACGACTCCGCGGCCGATGGAATTGCTGCAACGGATCAGCGAGGACGAGTGGTCTGTGACGACGAGGGGAAGCACGAGCGACAATGTGAACCTGGACGAGCGGGTGATCGATATCTTGAGGAAGACGTACGCCGGGACCCGGATCGGCGCGCAGGAGCTCGACGGCGTGCTTTTCGAGGAGGTCCAGGGCGCGCTGTGGACGCGGGAGGTGATCGAGCGGAGTCGTGCAATACCGCTCCGCCATCCTGCGGATGGAGGCAAGCTCGGGGAGGGCTATGATCGGATCGTGGTGGGCGTCGACCCGCCGGCGGGCGTCGGAGAGGGGTCGGACGCCTGCGGGATTGTAGTGTGCGGGTCGCGCGGCGAGGCGCTCAGCGTGCTCGAGGATGCGAGCGTTCGGGGGCTGAGTCCCGACGGTTGGGCGAACCGAGTTGCCGCGGCGGCGCTTCGCTGGGACACGGCGCAGGTGATCGCCGAAGCCAATAACGGCGGCGCGATGGTTGAAAGCGTGCTCAAGGCCGCGGACTTCGCGCTCAAGGTGCGGCTGGTTCATGCGTCGCGCGGCAAGAGTGCGCGGGCGGAGCCGATCGCGCTCAAGTTCGAGGCGGGCAAGGCATTTTTCGCCGGCGAGTTCCGCGCGCTCGAGGCCGAGCTCTGCGGGATGATCGCCGGCGGCGGATACGAAGGACCGGGGCGCTCGCCCGACCGCGCGGACGCGATGGTCTGGGCGATGACGGCGCTGAGCGAGACGAGAAGCGGGGTGCCGCGGGTGAGGAGGTTGTGACCTTATCGAAAGTTAACTGATGGGCCTGCAGGTCAACTGCTAGTGTCGCACGAAGGACACTTGGCGAGGGGGCTGGCCATGGCGACCGCTGCAGGGGCATTTTCGTTCAAGGAACGCAGGCCGGACCTGCTTTCGGGGACTCCGCGCGCGCATTCGATCGACCGGTGGATCTTCGTCGCCATGGCGGCGTGGTTCATCGCCATCGTGCTGACGGGATTCGTTCCGGACGCGATCATGAAGGTGGGGCTGGTCGAGGCGGGGCAGAGGCCACCGTTCCCGATAGTCATGCACATGCACGCGCTTGCGATGGGGTCGTTCATGCTGCTGCTGCTGACCCAGTCGGTGCTGATGGCAACGGGACGGCGCGAGCTTCACATGCGGGTCGGGATCGCGGCGTTCGCGTTCGTCCCGCTTCTGGTCGTTGTCGGGTTCGTTCTTGCACCAACCATGTATCACCAGGTGTGGAACATTGCGCAGACTGCTCCGGTGGAAGCGCAGCCGAAACTGCAGCAGCAGCTCCGCAACCTGGACAATATCCTGCTGGCGCAGATCAGCATCGGTGTCCTGTTCCCGCTGCTGATGACGATCGGGTTGAAGGCGCGGGCGGGCAATAGCGGGCTGCACAAGAGAATGATGTTCCTGGCGACGGCGATCCCGCTGCCGGCGGCGATTTCGCGGATCACCTGGCTGCCGAACAATTTTCCGGCGAGCCCGGTCGGAAATGATTTGTGGGTGCTGTTCGCCTTGTCGCCGCTGTTCCTGTGGGACGTCGCGCGCAACCGCCGGGTGCACGAGGCTTATTGGGTGTGGGCGGCGTTCTACGTGCCGGTCGCGATCCTGGTGGCCGAGTTGTGGGACAAGCCGTGGTGGCATTCGACTGCGCGATCGATCATGGGCGTGTGAGAGTTTAGATCAACCGTTTTTTCAGGGCTCCTTCGGGAGCCCTTTTTGTTGGGAGTGACGCGAGCGATGGGTCCTCAGCGTCGGACAGGCGCAGAAGGAATTTACCCACAACGAGAGCCTTCAGGCACTGGATATTCTTGTTGCTGGCGCCGTCGAACAGCCGCCCCTGGCGACACCTCCGGCGTCCCCTGCGATGGGCGACTGCTATATCGTTGCTCCGGAAGGGACTGACGCTTGGGCCGGGAAGTCACAATTTGTGGCCGCATGGACGTCAGGCGGATGGAGGTTCGTACCGCCAGTCGAAGGAATGCTCCTTTATGAACGCACGAGCGGCACCTGGGCGGTATTCCGAAACGCCGCATGGGAGCTTGGATCCGTCCGCGGCGCCGCCCTAGTGATCGAGGGTCAACAGGTGGTCGGACCAAGGGCTGCCGCGATTCCTTCGCCGAGTGGCGGGACAGTTGTTGACGTCGAAGGCCGAGCTGCGGTCGCTGCGATTCTCGACGCATTGCGTCAACACGGCCTGATCGACAGCTAAAAAAATCAAGCCGTCTCAATCGTTTCCATAAACAGCCGGAATCAAACTGAGGCTTTTCGGCAACAGCGGCAACGAATGACGTGCTTGCACGGCAACCGCCCCTCTCATAATGTGTTCGGGCAGTTCTATTACCGGACGCATCTGAAAGGGGACAATTCTATGCGTAAGCTCGGCATTGCGGTGGCGCTCGCATCCACGGCCATGGCGACGCCCGCGCTCGCTCGAGACCACAGCTATTATGTGGGACTTGAGGGCGGCGGCATGCTCGTTGAAAACACGCAGTTCGATCGCTTCAACGCGGCGAACCAGGCGACCGGCGCGTCGAACGGGCTGTTCGATATCAGCCACGATGTGGGCTACGACGTCGACGCTATCGCAGGCTATGATTTCGGCATGGTGCGGCTCGAGGGCGAGGTCTCGTACAAGCACTCGACAAACAACCAGCTCGAAGCCCGTGACCAGGCGTTGACGGGCTTTGGCTTCGGCCAGCACTTCAACGTCGGCGGCAGTGCCCATACGCTGTCCGGCATGATCAACGGCCTGTTGGATTTCGGCGACGATAACGGGTGGAGCGGCTATGTCGGAGTCGGCGCCGGCGTTGCGCGCGTCACGCAGCGCATGGACGCGAATTTCGCTGCTCCGAACCTGGTCGTTGAAGGCGCCAACACTCGCCTGGCATGGCAGGCGATCATGGGTGTTCGTGTCGCAGTGTCCCAAAACTTCGATGTCGGCCTCAAGTATCGCTTCTTCGATGTCGAAAACATCAAGTTCAGCGACGAGACAGGCTTGCTTGGTGGCGATCAGCTCAGAGGGCATTGGCGGTCGCACAGCTTGATGCTGAGCGCGATTTACAACTTCTACACGCCGCCGCCGCCGCCGCCGCCTCCGCCCCCGCCGCCGCCTCCGCCGCCTCCGCCGCCTCCTCCGGCGACGCAGACGTGTCCGGATGGCTCGGTGATCCCGGCAACGGCAGTGTGTCCGGCGCCGCCGCCGCCGCCGCCACCGCCGCCACCGGCGCCCGAGCGCGGCTTCTAAGAGTCAGTACGCAAGTAGAAACCGGTCCGGGCAACTCGCCCGGGCCGGTTTTCTTTTGTGCGCGCCGCAATTAGGGAAGCAGGAGCGCAGGCACTTGAGCCATGGCACTCGGGCCGATTGGGCTAGTTCGAAGCGAATTCCGGCGGGGTCCGGTCCCAACCATAGAGATCGGGCAAGTAACTGATCTTCCCGTCTTTCACTTGTGCGGTAATATAAGTCAGATAGATCGGCGTGGGGCCGGGTAGCTGCACGCGAAGCTCCGGCTCGCTTCCTGGCGAGACCGGATCGTGGCCCAAGAGCCAGCGGCCGAGACGTTTCGCATCTTCCACGCGAACGCAGCCGTTGCTGAGATTGCGGTTGGCTAGCTCGAACTTCGCGTGATCCGGCGTGTCGTGGAGATAAATGTCCTGTGGGTTCGCGAATGGAAATTTGAGGATTCCCATCGAATTCACCGGCCCAGGATCCTGCTGGATTTTCAGGTGAACCTTGCCCGCGGCAGCGCCCTTCCAGTCGACGGTCGTCGGATCGATGACGGTCGGATGCTCGCTCCAATCGTCGATCACATGATAGCCGTGCGATTTGAGATAAGTCATGCCGCCGTGGAGAAAATTCGGAGCGATCGTCTTGCGCACCAGATGGTCGGGAGCATGCCAGTACGGATTGTAGGTGATGTAGTACATGTAGCTGGCGATCAGTGGAGTCGGCAGCTCGCGCATGCCCGTGATCACCTTCATCGAATCGATTGGCTGACCGTCCTGGTACAAGGTCAGCATCGAAGACCCTGAGTCCACGAGCAGAAAACGCCCCCTTGCCGGAAGCGAACGTACCCGATCGAGATTGGCGAGCAGGCGCGGGTCCGGGGTCATGTTCCCGCTGGCCTGCGCCTCAGCCCAGCCCGCATCGCGCAATTGCTTGTAGATCGAATTCACATCCGAGGTGCTGGCCAGATAGGCAGACAAGGATGGAGCAGCGGCGGCCGTCAGCAGGATCTCATCCGCGCGCGAACCCTGCGGCTTGAGTACCGGATAGGCATAAATCATGCCGGTAGTCGGCCTCTTGATCGCTTCCACATAGGCAACCCAGGCCGAGGACAGCGTGCGCTCAGCCTCGGTAATGTCCCCGGGCTTGCCACTGTTGGCGCGCGCCGCCGCGGCCTGAACCTCCTCAGCCAATTGCGGGCCTTCGGGGAAACCGTCGAAAGGCGCGCGCTGAAGAATCGCGGTTAGCTGCGCAATCGCCGCGGTGTCGGGCCCGTTGCGGAACCAGATCGGCTGAGCATGCCACGTGTCGTAGAAAGCGGCGACCGCGGTCGCGACGGGGATCGCAGCAGACTGGCCGTCAACCGCTGTCGCGGCGCCTGCGAGTGCCGGTTGGAAGGCGAACGCGAGTCCGGATGCCCCGAGTGCAACAATCTTCAGCTTGTTCAAGTTACACCCCACGGAAAACCCTGCTCAGATGTAGCGCCTTATAGTGCCCAGCCAACATGCATTCGCGATGAACCGCACCTCGGAGCTAGCAAGTTGTTGTGTCTTGCCGCTCCGTGCCCTGCGCTCTAGGCGGTCCCTCGAGCTGGCTTGAGGGACTGACATGGACATCAAGGGAGTGGCCGCAGTGGTGACGGGCGGCGCATCGGGGCTAGGCGAGGCGACTGCGCGCGCGCTCGCCGCCCGAGGTGCGAGGGTCGCGGTGTTCGATCGCGATTCCGAACGCGGCGAAAAGGTTGCGAGCGAGATCGGGGGCACTTTCTGCGACGTTGACGTCACCTCGGACGAGAAGGTGGCAGCGGCCTTTGCCAAAGCGCGGCAAGCTCACGGACAGGAGCGCATCCTGGTCAATTGCGCCGGCGTCGCAACGGCGGCGAAGACCGTTGCCCGCGACAAGGAAACAAAGGCTGCGAAGCCCTATCCGATGCAGCAGTTCGAGCTCACCATCCAGATCAACCTCGTCGGGACATTCCGCTGCATTGCGAATTCGGCGTTCGGAATGGTGGGGCTCGAGCCGCTCGAAGACGGGGAGCGGGGCGTGATCATCAACACGGCTTCGGTCGCGGCGCAGGACGGACAGATCGGCCAGGTGGCTTATTCCGCGTCGAAAGGCGGCGTTCTTGCCATGGCACTTCCGATCGCCCGCGACCTGATGAGCGACGGCATTCGGGTCAACACGATCCTGCCGGGCGTGTTCAAAACTCCGATGGTGGCGATGATGCCGCCAAACGTCCAGGACGCGCTTGGAGCCCAAGTGCCCTTTCCGAAGCGCCTCGGCCAGCCGGGTGAATATGCCGAGCTCGCCTGTTTTCTCATCGAGAACCGCTACATGAATGCGGCGGCGGTACGGCTCGACGGCGCGATCCGGATGGCGCCCCGTTGAACAGCCACTACCGCCGGCTCACCGACGATCTGGCGGTCGCAGCATGCGAAGCGGGCGAGGCCATCCTGGAAATCGTTCGGCGCGGGTTCGAGATCGAGTCCAAGCACGACAGCTCGCCGGTTACCGAGGCTGATCGCGCCGCCGAGTTGATCATCCTGGCTGCGCTCGCCCGTGCAGCGCCCGGGATTCCCGTCATCGCCGAGGAAGAGGTCGCCGCCGGACGAATACCCGCGCACGACCAGACTTACTTCCTCGTCGACCCGCTCGACGGGACCAAGGAATTTATCCGCGGGGGTGAGGATTATACGGTCAACATCGGACTGATCGACAATGGGAGCCCGAAACTCGGAGTTGTGTTCGCGCCCGCGACCGGTCGGCTCCACGGCGGGTGCGTGGGCGAAGGCGCCTGGGTCGAAGAGGCGGGCCACCGAATGTCAATCAGGACTCGGGCGCGCGGTGATCTCGTCACCGCCGTCGCTTCGAAGTCACACCTTAATCAGGCGACGATCGACTATCTCGAGGCGGCAGTGGGCAGGTGCGGCTATGTAGCGATCGGCTCTTCGCTGAAATTTTGCATCGTCGCCGAGGGCAAAGCCGACATCTACCCGCGTGCAGCGCCGACCAGTGAATGGGACACGGCGGCCGGACATGCTGTCCTGCTCGCCGCCGGCGGGCTCGTCGATGGCCCCGACGGCACCCCACTGCGCTACGGAAAGAAGGCATTCCTCAACCGAGCCTTCGTAGCCACGTCAGGTTGGAAGCCGCCAAGCCTGGAGCCTTTCCTCCAGCCTTTCTCAGGCGGTGGAGAGTTGCCGGCGGGTACCTGACGAGCAATCACCTCACGCGGCGCCGGGACGTCAAGCGCTCAGTTTCCACGGAATGTCTTCGCTCCATTCCGGACCAAAATCCTGTCGTCCACCAATCGATCTCCTGAGACGCAGCGACTGGACCTCAAATCGCGCGGCCTCGATCTGCGCTGCAACTTCAAGGGCATCGAAGCGGATCTCCTCGATGGCGAGTTGCTTCACTACTCGGCGCGCCTCGTTCAGGGCCTCGGCGAGCTCTGCGAGCCATCGCGCCCGCTGTGCCGCGGAATCTGCATTCGGTAATCCAACCATTGAGACCCCCCGGTCCTTATGAGCTTCGACTGTACCTTCGGTTGTTAACTTTGCATTAGACCCGCTCCGTTCTGGAGCCGAAATCGCCTCACTTTTCTCCGAATTGCGCGTTATTCCTGGCATGCTCGGTTCTGTTCACATGCCAGGGGACATGTTCATGACCGCGACACAGATCGAGCCGTCCAGCTTGAGCTACGCAGACAAACCTCCGATCCTGATCAGTGCGAGCAGCGACGCCGCGTTGGCGCGGGCTGTGCGCACGATCGAAGCGGCTGACTGCCGAATCGGCGACACGATGAGCCTCGCTGCAGCGCGTGACCGGATGGATCAACAAATTGCTGCCACCGCGATGTGGATCGAACTTGACCATGATGCCGGCGCGGCGATGGACGATGTTCTCGATTACCTCGACACACGGGTCGAGGACGGCCGCTTTGGCGCAGTCGTGTCGACCACGTCGGAGCTGATCGATCCGATCGCCGCCCGTCTCCAAAATCGAGCGATCGAGCTCCTCGTCGACGCAAACGATGCGGAACGCGCCGCCGCGCTGGCGATCGCGACGTCGCGGGTCGGAATGAAGCAGCGGGTGGCCGACATAGCGTCGGACCAGAGCGCGGCCCGTCTTCGCCAGCTCAGCGACGAGGTCAGCCGCATTGCGGCGACCCTCGCACGGCTTTCCGCCGGCCCCGCGGCGGCCGCTCCCGTGATTGAAATGAGCCCCAAATCCGATGCGCCGGAGGTTTCGGCCGAGACCGTCCGCTCGATGATCCGAGCGCGCCGTCTGCGCGCCCGCTACTTCTCCGAAGAGCTGTTCGCTGACCCCGCCTGGGACATGCTTCTGGATCTGCTTCAGGCCGAGATCGCGCATCTTCGAGTACCAGTGTCCAGTCTGTGCATCGCCGCCGCGGTTCCCGCCACAACAGCGCTTCGATGGCTGAAGACGATGGTCAGCAATGGTCTTTTCATCCGGCGCGCCGATCCGCACGACGGTCGTCGCGTCTTCGTTGAGCTCTCCGCTGAGACGAGCATCGCACTGCGCCGCTATTTCGCCGAGGTGGGGAACCCGGCGGTCATTTAAGCAACAGGCCAGGTCCACCCACCCCATCATTATCATAGTCAGACAAATCTAACGAGTCTTTGTCAAGACGTTGTATGAGATGTCTGACATTGCCGAGCGCCCAACCTGCCCGGATATTCCGGCGCATGGCGATTGGGGAGAGTTCGCGGATCTATGATGATCTGATGCGATTCAAGCCGGACGGCATGACCCCCAATGCCTGGGCGATGAAGGCCGGCGTGAGCCGCACTGTGTGGGCGGACATGCGCCGGCACGGCAATCCATCCCGCCGCACACTCCACAAATTGCTGGACGCGGCAGGCTCCTCGCTTGCGGAATTCGAAGCTCTCAGGATCAGCGATGCTGGACGCGCGGAGGATGGCAAGGCTGTGCTGGCGGAGCGTGGCGCGGCGCCGTGGCCCGCGGCGCAGCTGCCTCCACTGCCGCTCGTCGCGACAGCCATTGGCGGTCTGTGGGGAGATCCCGAGAGCAGGATCGAGCTGACCGAGGTTCGCACCGGTGAATTGGTGGCTCGCGTGCCTCGACCGGCGACCCTGGCGAGCGATCACGGCGCCTATGCGATCACCGTTCTGGGCGATTCAATGTGGCCGCGATTCCGCCCCGGGCGTCGCGTCGCGGTTTCCGCGAACGCACCTATCGCCCTTGGCGACGATGTTCTGGTGAAGCTCAACGATGCGAGAGACAAGGATTCGAGCGGCGCTCCCGTCTCGGTTCTGCTCAAGGAGCTTGTGCGCAAGACCGCCAGCGGGCTCGAGCTCAGACAGTTCAATCCGGATGTGACGTTCGAAGTGCCGTCGGCTGAGATCGCTGGAATCGAGAAAGTGGTCGGCGAACTCATTTAACCGCTGCTTGTCCGGACATCTGTGGCATGGCACGGGAGCGGCTAGGGCGGTTAGCTCAGCTGGTAGAGCATCTCGTTTACACCGAGAGGGTCGGCGGTTCGAGCCCGTCACCGCCCACCATCACAAGGATCGGACCAGCTTTACCGCGACTCCGAGCCAGGGCGGATTTGCTACGACCTGCTGGCGGCCGCCCGCCTCGAGCGGCAGGATCTGAAGCCTTTCTTCGTCACGATTTATGAGGCGTCCGAACATGAAGCGGCCCGCCGGCCGTGGAACAAGGACATCCCGATTGAGCGCTCGGCCATAGTCTTCTGGCTGGAGCGCATCGCACCAGATCTCGTCGCCCGAGCGGTAATCGCCGAGGCTGCCCGCGACGAGAATCGCAATTTGTCCGTCCTCCACGCGCGGGGGGACGACGATCGCCGATTTCTTGGGCGCCATCGCGCCGCCCGAGCCGAGCACCGCCGCTACCTTGAGTTCGGCGGACTCACCGCCCTCGACCAGGTCCTGCGCCTCGACTCCGAGCGCCTTTGCGATGCGGTTAAGCCAGCCGACGGAGACTGTACGCGTGCCGGTTTCGAGGCGGCCGATCGTCTGAGGCGTCGTCGGCGGATCGCAGCGCCGAGCGACATCGTCGAGCGTCATTCCCCGGGCGCGGCGGACTTCGCGAATACGTGTAATCATCGGATTTCCCTCGTCGAGCAGCGAACCATATCGGTTTTTCCTCTGTCCTACAGATTTTCCTTTGTGGCAAGTAGCCGCGACTCGGCCAGGGGAGAAATAGGGAATGGGAATGAAAGCGCAGGCGCGCCTGCTCAGCGAGCGTTCAATCGAGATGGGGATTACGGCAGCCGGCGCGCCGGATGGTGCGCGGCTGACCCGTTCGGTGACCTTCAACGCGGCGGAATCGCCGCTTGGCTGGCTGCTTGCGCGCGGGCTGGTGAGCCGCCGGCAATATGATGCCGGAGAGCGCCTGCGGACAGACTGGGAGCGCGCGCAACTGGCGCCTAGGGTAACCATGTCGTGGGACTCGGCGCCCGTCTCTCCAGGCCGCGGAGGCTCTGTGCCGGCGCCCGACCTCAGCGGCGCGCAAATCGACGCGAAGCAGCGTTTCGACGGCGCGGTCGCTGCGGCGGGGCCGGGGCTCGCGGACATCCTCTGGCGAGTCGTCTGCGCGGGCGAGGGAATGCGCGATGCCGAGACCGCGCTCGGATGGCCGGCGCGCGCGGGAAAGCTGGTCCTGACCTTCGCACTCGACCGAGTCGCCGATTATTACCGGATTCGCTAATCTTTCCGCCCGCCGCGATGATCGGCCGGTGCCTTGGCATGAGAGACATGGCTGCGACGAGAGCGCTTGGTGCGATTCTCGGTCCGGTCGCGGGTCGTCGGGTCATGGATGTTGTTGCGGGACTGGTCGTTGCCGCTGTTGCTGCGCATTGCTTCCTCTCCTAGTGGGCCTCGGGTCAACGGGTGAGGGCGCCGCAATCTCCGCCGCTCGCCGCTTGAGCGGAGGCATTCGCCATGATTCTCTACGGCTCTTCACTTTCGCCGTTCGTGCGCAAGACTCTGGCCTTTGCGGCGGAAAAAGGCGTCGAGCTCGAGCTCCGGCCGACGGGAAGCGCTCCCGGACAGCCGAGCGAGGAGTTCATCGAGGCGAGTCCGCTGCGCAAGATGCCCGCGCTGCGCGATGGTGACTACACGCTCCCGGATTCGTCCGCGATCATCCATTTCCTCGAGGCCAAATTCCCGGAACCCGCCCTGATTCCCTCCGATCCGAGGCTCAGGGGGAAGACGATCTGGTTCGAGGAATTCGCCGACACCGTCGCCTGTGCGGCCGTCGGCAAGATCTTCTTCAACCGTGTGGTTCTACCGCGCTTCCTCGGCCGCGAGGGCGATTTGGAGGCGGCCGCTGCATGCGAGCGCGACGATCTCCCGCCGATGTTCGACTATCTTGAAAGCGTCGTTCCGGACGAGGGCGGCTTTTTCGTTGGCGACCGGCTGACCCTCGCCGATCTCGCGGTCGCAAGTCCGTTCGCGAATTTCCAGCATTGCGGCGTGAATGTCGACGCGGGCCGTTACCCGCGCACGCTGGCTTACGTGAAGATGATCCTGGCCCGGCCGAGCTTCTCGCACTGGTTCGAGCGTGAGAAGGCGTTCCTGGCGAAAGAAGCCGCCTAAGAGAAGCGCCGCGCTCCCGGATAGGCGAGCGCGGCGTGCATTGGCCTAGACGGCGTCTCCGGTTCCCGAGCCGCCGCTTCCTTCCTGCTGATCCTCCTCGTCGCCAGCATCGCGGCTGCCCTGTTCCGCCAAATCACTGCCGCTGTTCGTGGCCGAGCCGGAGGAACTCTGATTGTCCTGCAGATAGTCACTACTGTTGTCGCCCTGCGAGCCGACAAACCCCTCGCCGCCGCCGACGCCGCTGGATCCGCCCGACATCTGATCGTTCCCAACGCTCGATCCGCCGGCGTTGCTGGTCGTGCCTTGGCCGAAATCCGCGCCCTGAGTCAGCGTCGTTCCGGTGCCCGTGGCGCTGTCGTTGCCGCCGATCGGCTGGCCGCTGGTGCCGTCGTCCTGGCTGCGCCCAAACGCTGCGCCTGCGTTACCGCCGCCGGCGATGCTGTTTCCGTTCGAATCCGCCGAGCCGCTCTGGCTGCCGCTGCTTTCGCCGCCGAAGCTGCCTTCGGCGCCGTGGTTCGTCATCGTCTGCTTGCCGGTCCCTGCCGAATCGCTCGCAGGGCTGTTGTCCTGCTCGTTTCCGAAGTCCTTGTCTTGTTCGTCGGCCATGTGGCGAAACTCCCTCGCATCCGCCCCGGGTGCTCCGCCGACTAAACAGGAGGCGCGCTACCCGCGTTCCGGCGCCGGCGGAGCTTTGCGACGAACGGCTCGGCGCAACAGAAAAGGCCGCCGCTCTTTCGAGCGGCGGCCTCATTTCCTGCAAGCGATCGGGCTTAAGCCTGCGCTTCCTCGCCCTCCTCGCCAGTCGGTGCTTCGGCCGCGGGTTCCTCCTCCTCTTCGGCGGCGGGAGCGAGCTCCTCGGCGGCGAGCGGCGCAGCCTGCTCCTCGAACATCTGCTGAAGGACGTCGATGCCTTGCGCCTGGAGGTCCGCTTCTTCGGGGGAGCGGGCTACGTTTACCTTTACCAGCACCTGCACTTCCGGATGGAGCGCGATCTTCACCTCGTGCAGGCCGATCGCCTTGATCGGCCGGTCGAGCACGACCTGGCTCTTGGCGACCTGGGCCCCGACGCCCTCGAGCGCCTCGGCGATATCGCGAGCGCTGACCGAGCCGTACAGCTGGCCGGTATTCGATGCCTGGCGGATCAGCTTGACGGTCTTCCCGTCGACGCCTTTCGCCTCCTTTTCGGCCTCCGAGCGCCGGTTGGCATTCTCTTCCTCGATGCGCGCCCGGTTCGCCTCGAAAACCTTGCGGTTGGATTCGTTGGCGCGGAGGGCCTTCTTGCGCGGCAGCAGGTAATTGCGGGCAAAGCCGTCCTTCACCTTCACCACGTCGCCAATCGCGCCCAGCTTCTCGACGCGCTCCAGCAGGATCACTTCCATGTCGGGCGCTCCTTATTTCACGATGTACGGAAGCAGGCCGAGGTGCCGCGAGCGCTTGATGGCGCGCGCGAGCTCACGCTGCTTCTTGGAGGATACGGCGGTGATCCGCGAAGGCACGATCTTGCCCCGCTCCGAGATGAAACCCTGGAGCAGGCGCACGTCCTTATAGTCGATCTTCGGCGCGTCCTTGCCCGAGAAGGGGCAGGATTTGCGGCGGCGGAAGAATGCGCGGGCCATTATTCGACCTCCTCTTCACGGGGACGGAAGTTCGGGCGGTCCTCGCGGTCGCCACGATCGGAGCGGCGTTCGCGGTCCTTGTCGCCGCGGCGCATCATCGCCGACGGTCCCTTTTCATGCTCGTCGACCTTGATGGTGAGGAAGCGGATGACGTCCTCGTTGATGTTCGACTGGCGCTCGAGCTCGGCAACGGCCTGGGCAGGCGCGTCGAGATCGAGCATCACGTAATGCGCCTTGCGGTTCTTGGCGATCCGGTAGGCGAGGGAGCGAAGGCCCCAGGTTTCGGTCTTCACGACCTTCCCGCCATTGTCTTCGACGATCTTGGTGGCGTTTTCCGCGAGCGCATCGACCTGGGCCTGGGCGAGGTCCTGACGCGCGAGGAAAACATGCTCGTAGAGCGGCATGTTTGATTTCTCTCTTTTGGCCGATCGCTGACGGGCCCCGATGGCACGTCCCTCCGGCTGTCTTCCAAACTAAACCAGAGCGAAAGGCCAAGCCCTCGCGCCAGCGCGGCGCCTATGGCCGAACGGAGGCGAAATGGCAAGCAAGCGCATGAACTTCCGCTCTAAACGATTGCACTTACGCAATGAGTCGTTCAGCCTTGGGAGCACAAAGGCGGATCCACCGTTTTATTGTGCATCGAGTAAAGGAGTAACACGATGAAGGCTTTCTCCATCAAGCTTGCGGGGGCCTCATTGATCGCGCTCGGGGCGGCCGCTTGCACCACGTCGGGAATCGGGACCGGCCAGGTCGTCGGGCAGAATGTCGGCGCGACCTTCAGCTGGACTGAAACCAATGGAACTCGCGGCAGGATGGTCGCGCAGCTCAGCAATGGTGAGATATTCCAGGGTCCGATGTTCCAGATCACCCAGGAAAGCCAGGTCATGGACTATGGCCCGCTGTGGAGCGGCTGGGGGTTCGGTGGCGGCTTCGGCTTCCATCGCTTCGGCCGTCCGTTCGGCTGGGGCTGGGACGGCTGGGGTCCGTGGGGCCCGGATCAGGCGACCATCACCCATTACACGGGACAGGTGCTGGCCAATCTCGCCGGACCTGGCGGCTACATGCGGTGCCACTTCACGCTGATGAGCCCGAGCACCGGCATGGCGGGCGGCGGCCTCGGCCAATGCCAGCTTCCGACCGGGACGATCATCCAGGCGCAGTTCCCGCCGCACCGAGGCTACTACTAGGTCGCGGGCTGGAGTATCTCCGGATTGCGGTTCGGGGCCGGCTCGTGCGAAACCGGGCCATGGCGACGCAGCTAAGGTCCGTCCAAGGCGCGGCGGCGCTCGACGATCTCAGCCTGCCGGGATGGCTCTATTTCGACCCTGAGTTCTTCGAGGCGGAGAAGAAGGCGTTCCTTCGCGCCGCGCCGCAGGTCGTCTGTCACGAGAGCGAGATCAACGAGCCTGGCGAGTGGCGCAGCCTCGACTATCTCGGCGAGAGCGTAATCGTCATTCGCGGAGACGACGGAGAAACTCGAGCTTTCTCGAACGTGTGCCGGCACCGTGGGTCGCGGCTGGTGGACGGCACCGGCGGCTGCGCGAAGGTGCTGACCTGCCCCTATCACGCATGGAGCTACGGCCGCGATGGCCAGCTCGTCGGGGTGCCGCACCGGCACGAATATCCCGACCTGCAAACGGAAGGTCTTGGACTCCATCCAGTCCCGCTCGAGAACTGGCACGGCTTCCTGTTCGTCACGCTCGAGCCCGGCGCTCCGTCGGTGACCGAGATGATGGCCCCCTACGATGCCGAGGTAGCGCCGTATCGGTTCGAAGATCTTCGTGTGATGGGGCGAGTGACGCTCCGTCCACGGCCGCTCAACTGGAAGACGATCGCCGACAATTATTCCGATCATTTGCACATCGCGGTTGGCCACCCGGGACTGAGCCGCCTGTTCGGCCGCAACTACCGGATCGAGGCCCGGGAGCATGTCGATCGGATGGAGGGGGACCTGGTTGCCAAGGAGTCGACGAACCCTTCGGAGCGCGCTTACCAGCGCTACCTGCCCAAAGCAGATCACCTGCCGCCGAGCCACCGGCGCAAGTGGCTTTATTACAAGCTGTTTCCGAACGTCGCCTTCGACATCTACCCCGACCAGGTCGATTTCATGCAGTTCCTCCCGGTGAGCGCGACCGAGACGGTCATTCGCGAGATCAGCTACGCGCTCCCCGACGAGCGGCGCGAGATGAAGGCAGCGCGCTATCTCAACTGGCGGATCAACCGCCGAGTGAACGCCGAGGACACCGAGCTCATCACGCGCGTCCAGCTAGGCATGCAATCACCGACCTATCGGCCGGGGCCGCTCGGCAAGAGCGAAGTATGTTTGAGGAGCTTCGCGCGACGGCTCAGGCGGATGATCCCGCAGGCGCGGCTGGAGCAAGCGCCTCCGGACGGGTGGGCCAAAGCCGTCGGCTGACCCAGCGGATCGGCAATCCGGTCAGCGCGAGCGCAATGCCCCAGCAGGTCGCTTTCCACCCGGCCCCGAAGAACATGGCGATCGAATAGAGGATGGCGATCACCGCAAGCAGGGTGCCGAGAGCCCCGCCGGTCCGTTTCAGCTTGATCGCCGCCGCCGAGCACAAAGCGTAAAGCAAGAGCGCGCCGATCGCCGATACCAGCGAGACGAAGGCATAGATTTCGACAAAGCTCGGCGCGCTGCTGACAGTGAGCAGCAGGATCGACGCCACCGTCGAGGCGATGATCGCGGCCGCCGGCACGCCATTTGCCCGCAATCGGGCGAAGGCAGGGGGCAAATCGCCCTGCCTAGCGATCGAATGCAGGATTTCCGCGCCGCCGAGCATCAGCGCGTTGTTCGCGCCAAACGCACTGATCGCGACGACGCACGCCACCAGCACGCCGGCAGCTTGGCCGAGCACGGGCGTGATCGCGTCGGCGAACGGCGCCTTGCTTTGCGCGACCACGGCGCTCGGCAGCAGCCACAGGACCGCGAGCGTCGCGCCGAGGTAGAGCAGGCCCGTGAACGCCACGCCCCAAACTTGCGCCCGTGGAATGTTGCGCTCGGCGTTTTCGGTGACCGGGGCGGTGATTGCGCCGACTTCGAAGCCTGTCAGCGAAAACAGCGTCAGCGACGCCGCGCCGATAATGCCCGCGCCGGTGATCGGCGTTGCCGCCAGCGGTTGCAGTGGGTGGCCGCCACCGACGTGCCCTGCGGCGAAGAGGATGACCAGCGCCAACGGGACGATCTTGATCAGGGTCGAGATCACCTGCACGCGGCCCGCGGTGCGGATCCCGACGAGATTAATGATGGCGAGGATCAGCACCGACCCGGCAGCGAGGATAAATATCCCGCTGGACGTGCCGGTCGCCGGAAAGACGTAGGAAAGCGCGCCGGCCATCGCGAGCGCCACGGCGGCAATGCCCGCCCAGATGGTGATGACGTAGCTCCAGACCGCGAAATAGGCGGGGAACTCGCCGAACGCACTGGTCATGTAGCTAACCGGACCGCCGGGGATGCACTTGGCCAGCTGGGCCAGGCAGTAAGCGATGCAGAAAGTCCCGCCGATCGAGATCAGCCAAGCGAACGGAATGTTCGGGCCGTAAGGGGCAAGAACTGCTGGCATCAGGAAAATGCCGGAGCCGATCAAGGTGCCGACCACCATCGCCATGCTCATCCACGGCCCAAGCCCTCTTCGGGGCGGCGTGCCGGTCGGCTGGTGCGGGCGCGTGGTCGAATCGGACATGGATCTCCCCCGAGGCTTGGCAAGGCGGTCCTCCGCGGCCTAGGCCCCGCGCCACCTATACGATCAGAGGACCACAATGCGCGCATTCATTTTCCCGGGGCAGGGAAGCCAGTCGGTCGGCATGGGCGCTGCGCTCGCCGACGCGAGCCGTGCCGCGAAAGACGTGTTCGACGAGGTCGACGAAGCGCTGGGGCACAACCTGTTCCGGCTGATGCGCGAAGGGCCTGACGAAGAGCTGAAGCTCACCGAAAATGCGCAGCCGGCGATTATGGCGCATTCAATCGCAGTGTTGAGGACGATGGGCGTCCGCATCGCCGACGTCGCGAGCTTCGTCGCGGGCCACAGCCTCGGCGAATATTCGGCCTTGTGCGCGGCTGGCTCGTTCGATCTCTCAACGACGGCAAAACTGCTGAAGCTGCGTGGCCAGGCGATGCAGCAGGCGGTGCCGGTGGGCGAGGGAGCGATGGCGGCATTGCTCGGCTCCGATCTCAGCCTTGCTCAACAAATCGCCGAGGCGGCGGCGCAGGGTGAAGTGTGCACCGTCGCCAATGACAACGACCCGTCGCAGGTCGTGATCTCGGGCCAGAAGAGCGCCATCGACCGCGCCATCGCGATGGCGAAGGACATGGGCGCCAAGCGCGCGGTGCCGCTGCCCGTGTCCGCGCCCTTCCATTGCCCGCTGATGCAGCCCGCGGCCGAAGCGATGCGTGATGCGCTGTCTTACGTCGTGCTCGAGGCACCCTCAGTACCGGTGTTCGCGAACGTGACCGCACAGCCCGAGACCGATCCCGATATCATCCGCAACCAGCTAGTCGAGCAGGTCACCGGCATGGTCCGCTGGCGCGAGAGCGTCGCCAATATGTTCGATTCCGGTGTCCATGAGTTCGTCGAGATCGGCGGCAAGGTCCTGGGCTCGATGGTGAAACGGACCGTTCCCGATGCGACCGTGACGAGCGTCGTCACGATCGAGGATGTCGAAGCGGCGGCGAAGGAGATCGCATGATGTTCGACCTCAGCGGAATGACCGCGCTGGTGACCGGCGCTTCGGGCGGGCTCGGGAGCGCGATTGCGAAGGCGCTGGCGGGGCAGGGGGCTCGTCTCGCGGTCTCCGGCAGCAATGTCGAGAAGCTTGAGCGCTTCCGAGAGGAGCTCGGCGGCGACCATGTCGCGATCGGCTGCAACCTCGCCGATGGTGCGGCGGTCGACCAGCTCGTGCCCTCGGCGGTCGAGGCGCTCGGCGGAAAGCTCGATATCCTCGTCAACAATGCCGGCGTTACGCGCGACAACCTCCTCATGCGGATGAAGGACGAGGAGTTCGAGGAGGTGATCCAGATCAACCTCGAAGCCGCGTTCCGGCTGATGCGGGCGGCGGCAAAGCCGATGATGCGGGCGCGGTTCGGGCGGATCATCTCGATCACATCGGTCGTGGGCGTCACCGGCAATCCCGGACAGGCGAATTACGTCGCTTCGAAAGCCGGGCTCATCGGCATGACCAAGTCGGTCGCGCAGGAGCTCGCGAGCCGCGGAATCACGGTCAATGCGATCGCGCCCGGTTTCATGACGTCGGCGATGACCGATGCGCTGAGCGATCAGAAGCGCGAGGGCATTCTCAGCCGCATTCCAATGGGTGCGATGGGCAGCGGCGAGGACATCGGCGCCGCCTGCGTCTATCTCGCAAGCCGCGAAGCTGGCTACGTCACCGGGCAGACACTTCACGTCAACGGCGGCATGGCGATGCCGTAGCGCTTCCGGCGCCCTTGTTGCCCGGGAACCGCCACCTATATCCCGAACGAATTCAACTGTTCGGCTGCCTCTAGAGGGGCCGAGAGGGGCTGTAAGAGAAGGATAGACTATGGCCAAGGTCATCGGAATCGACTTGGGCACGACCAACAGCTGCGTCGCCGTCATGGAAGGCGGCAAGCCCAAGGTCATCGAGAATGCAGAAGGCGCGCGCACTACACCTTCCGTCGTCGCTTTCACCAAGGACGGCGAACGTCTGATCGGCCAGCCGGCGAAGCGCCAGGCGGTCACCAACCCGGACAACACAATTTTCGCGGTGAAGCGCCTCATCGGCCGCCGCTTCGACGATCCGATCACCAAGAAGGACACCGAGCTGGTGCCCTACAAGATCGTCAAGGGCACGAATGGCGACGCCTGGGTCCAAGCCGGCGGCAAGGACTATTCCCCGTCGCAGATTTCCGCCTTCATTCTCCAGAAGATGAAGGAAACCGCCGAGGCCTATCTCGGCGAGACGGTCACCCAGGCGGTGATCACCGTTCCCGCTTACTTCAACGACGCGCAGCGCCAGGCGACCAAGGACGCCGGCCAGATCGCCGGCCTTGAAGTCCTGCGCATCATCAACGAGCCGACCGCGGCCGCGCTCGCCTACGGGCTCGAGAAAGAGGACGGCAAGACGATCGCCGTCTACGACCTTGGCGGCGGCACATTCGACGTCTCGATCCTCGAGATCGGCGATGGCGTCTTCGAGGTGAAGTCGACCAACGGCGACACCTTCCTCGGCGGCGAGGATTTCGATGCCCGGATCGTCAACTGGCTCGCCGACAAGTTCAAGGCGAAGGAGGGCATAGACCTCCGCACCGACCGGCTCGCGCTGCAGCGCCTCAAGGAGGCCGCGGAAAAGGCGAAAATCGAGCTCAGCTCGGCCGCCACGACCGAGATCAACCAGCCCTTCATCACCGCGCGCATGGAAGGCGGGGCGACGACTCCGCTCCACCTCGTCGAGACGATCAGCCGCGCCGATCTGGAGAAGCTGGTCGAGGACCTGATCGAGCGCACCATCGAACCATGCAAGAAGGCGCTGAAGGACGCAGGGATCGACGCCAAGGACATCGCCGATGTCGTCCTGGTCGGCGGCATGACCCGGATGCCGCGCGTCCGCGAGAAGGTGAAGGAGTTCTTCGGCCGTGAGCCGCACACCGGCGTCAACCCGGACGAAGTCGTGGCGATGGGCGCCGCGATCCAGGCTGGCGTCCTGCAGGGCGACGTCAAGGACGTGCTCCTGCTCGACGTGACTCCGCTGAGCCTCGGAATCGAGACGCTGGGCGGCGTGTTCACGCGGATGATCGACCGCAACACGACCATTCCGACCAAGAAGAGCCAGGTCTTCTCGACCGCCGAGGACAATCAGAATGCGGTGACGATCCGCGTCTTCCAGGGCGAGCGCGAGATGGCGGCGGACAACAAGATGCTCGGCCAGTTCGACCTGGTCGGAATCCCGCCGGCGCCGCGCGGCGTGCCCCAGATCGAAGTCACCTTCGACATCGACGCCAACGGCATCGTCAACGTCAGTGCCAAGGACAAGGGCACGGGCAAGGAACAGCAGATCCGGATACAGGCGTCGGGCGGCCTTGCCGACAGCGACATCGAGAAGATGGTCCACGAGGCGGAGCAATTCGCCGAAGAGGACAAGAAGCGTCGAGCGGCGGCCGAGGCGAAGAACAACGCCGAAAGCCTCATCCACTCGACCGAGAAGCAGCTCGCAGAACATGGCGACAAGGTTTCGGCCGACATCAAGTCCGAGATCGAAAAGGCGCTCGAGGAGGCCAAGGCCGCGGTCGAGAAGGGCGACGCCGACGAGATGCAGCAGAAGACGGCTGCGCTCACCCAGTCGGCGATGAAGCTCGGCGAGGCCATGTACAAGGCGCAGCAGGCCGAGACCGAAGCTGCCGCCGGCCCGGATGCCGGCACGTCCGGCCCGTCGGAAGAGCCGGCCGAGACTCAGGAAGAGGTCGTCGACGCGGAATTCTCCGAGGTCGACGAAGAGAACAAGGGATAATGATCGGCCGTGGCCCCCGATTTTCGCCGGGGGCCGCGCCTGATCCTGTGTCGCGTAGCGGGGAGGGATAATGGTCGAGCAGGACTATTATGAACTGCTGGGCGTCCCGCGCGGCGCGGACGACGCCGCGATCAAGGCCGCATATCGCCGAATGGCGAAAGAACATCATCCCGACCGGAAAAACGGCTGCAAGGAATCGGAAGCGCGGTTCAAGGCGATCAACCAGGCCTATGACGTGCTCAAGGACCCGCAGAAGCGCGCCGCATATGATCGTTTCGGCCATGCCGCTTTCCAGAACGGCGGTGGCGCCGGCGATCCTTTCGCGGAGGCCGGGTTCAACGGCTTTTCCGACATTTTCTCGACCATCTTCGGCGAGTTCATGGACCAGCGGGGCGGTGCCCGGCAGAACGCGGCGCGGGGGGCGGACCTACGGTACGATGTCCAATTGAGCCTCGAGGAAGCGTTCACCGGCGTCGAAAAAACCATTACAATCGAAGCGCTTGCAACCTGCGACGAATGCGATGGGCGGGGCTGCACCGGACTCGATCGCTGCACCAGCCACTGCCAGACGTGCGGCGGAATGGGCAAGATCCGCACCCAGCAGGGCTTCTTCATGGTCGAGCGCGGCTGCCCCAACTGCCGCGGCTCGGGCGAGGTGATCACCAACCCCTGCGCCAATTGCCACGGCGAAGGCCGCGCACTCACCCAGCGCAAGATATCGGTGAAGATTCCGGCGGGAGTAGACGAAGGCACGCGAATCCGCGTCGCCGGGGAAGGCGAGGCGGGTGTTCGCAGCGCGGCGAGCGGGGACCTCTACCTGTTCGTCCACATGAAGCGGCACCCGATCTATGCGCGCGAAGGCACGACCCTGATCGCCGAATGCCCGGTCAGCTTCACCACCGCTGCGCTCGGCGGGTCGATCAGCCTGCCCGGAATCGACGGCAACGGCGTCGAGCTGAAAATCCCCGCGGGAGTCCAGTCGGGCGAGCAGCTGCGCCACCGGGGCTCCGGAATGAGCGTGCTCAACGGCCGTGGCCGCGGCGATCTCGTCGCGCGAATCCTGGTCGAGACGCCGACCCGCATGTCGGCGAAGCAGAAGAAGCTGCTCGAGGAATTCCGCGAGACCGAGACCGGCGACGAATGTCCGGCTGCGAAGAGCTTCTTCGCCCGCGCGCGCGACTATTTCGGCGGCTAGGCCGCTTCCCTCAACATCGCCGGCGGCTGCGTCGCCTCGAAGCTTGGACGCGCCCGCATCCGTTCGAGCCAGGGTTGCAGCCGCGTTCCGGAAATCAGCTCGCGTCCCTCGGCGCATTCGCTGAACAGGTCGAGCTGCGCACCCAGCATGATGTCGGCAATCGTCACCTGGTTTCCCGTCATATAAGCCTTGTCGCCGAGGAGTCGCTCGAGCTCGGCAATGCAGAGCCGCGCTGTCGGCATCGCTTCGGCGACGATGCTTTCATCGCTCGGAATCCCGAGCAGCCTCGGGCCAATGATCCGCTGGAATCCGATCGGCGCCGCGGCCTTCGGGAACAGATACCATTCGATGATCCCGATCACCTGGTTCATCCGTGCACGGGCCTTCGAGTCGGCCGGAGTCAGGGGCGGATCGGGGAAGACATCGTCGACGTAGCGGATGATCGCCTGCGATTCGTAGAGGCGAAAGCCGTCCTGCTCGAACATCGGGATGCGGCCGAACGGGTGGCGCTCGAGATGATCGGGAGTCCTCATGTCCACCGGCGCCATGGCATGGAGCTCATATGGGACCGCCTTCTCGCGGAGCGCGATCTCGACCGAACGGAGGAAGGGACTGCCGGGAATTCCATAGACCGCGATTTCGGACATTGTCGTCTCCTGTCACGCCCATGCGGAGCGGTTCCTGTTCAGGACCTGCGCAGGCGATCGATTTCCAGCCGCATGGCGAAGAGCTGAGCGAACAGCTCGGCCGCGGCCTGCAGCTCGAAACAGGGTTCGCGCGGCGTCCGGCTGTCGCAGCGGAATTCGCCGGAAATGCCGTCGGTGCTGAAGGGAATGCGCATCACCGCGCGCACGCCAGCGTCGCTCATCGCCTTGCGACCCTGCGAGTTGCACGCGCGCATCAGCGCCCCATCGACAGCGCTTTCATCGACGTCGCGGGGATATACGGGCACGCTTTCCGCTTCGGCGTCGACGATAACGGGCGGCAAGTCCGCGTCGAGGATCGGCCTGGCCTCGAACGCTCCCCGGCTGCTCTCCGAACGTTGGTCGCCGCAAAGAAGAGTCACGCGGTCGTAGCCGGTCAGCGCGCGCATTCGCCGGGTGGCATTATCGAGCAGCGCTTGCCCGCGGCTCTCGCCCAGGCCGGCAATCAGGCCGCCGACGGTTCCGAAACATTCGCCGAATGATCCGGTCGACGGCACCGCTTCCAGCAGGACGCGCCCGTCACTCAGCTGGAACGCGACGTCGACCAGGTCCGGATCGTCACTCAGGCGAATGCCGTAGGCCCGCGCGATGCCGAGGGTTCCGCTGAGCCGCGAGAAGAGGTTCCTGAGGTCGTGGAGCGCCTGGGCGTGGACGAAGCGGCTGAGCGGTTCGTCGATCAATGTGACATGCGATTCGTGCAGCAGGCGGTGGATATTTTCCGAGGCGCGCAGAACGATCCAGTCGAGCGACAGCTCGAGCAGGAAGCTGCCCGCCTGGATCGCCGCCGTGCCGCCGCTCCGCTCAGGCACGAATTCGCTGTGCAGTTCCTGGACGTCGTCCATCCGCCCCACTCTTTTGCCCGGGCGGAGCCATAGCCGAGAATTGCCCGCCCGTATCTAAAAAACTTGAAAGGTTAGGCAGTTAAGCCTCGCCGAAGACGCGGCCGAAGATCGTGTCGACGTGCTTCAGGTGGTAATCGAGATCGAACAGCGAATCGAGCTGTTCGCCGGACAGGCGTCCCGAAACCTCCGGGTCGGCCTTGAGCAGGTCGAGCAGCGAGAGCTGCCCATCGGACTCCCACACCTTCATCGCGTTGCGCTGGACCAGCGCATAGGCCTCCTCGCGGCTGAGCCCCGCCTGGGTGAGCGCGAGCATCACGCGTTGCGAGTGGACGAGGCCGCCCATGCGATCGAGGTTCTTCCGCATCCGCTCGGGATAGACGAGGAGCTTGTCGACGACGCCGGTCAG
>DATNFJ010000051.1:0-7214 GCA_035606455.1 Sphingomicrobium sp. | reverse complement strand
CGACCAGAAGACGCTCTACGTCGACGAGACCGTCGGCAATTGCATCCTCAAGTTCACCATCGAGGCGGACGGGACGCTGAGCCACCGGTCCAACTTCGCCCTGCTCAATCTGCTCGTGCCGAACCGGGTGGAGGATTGGTGGCTCGGCCCAGACAGCTTGAAGGTCGACCACGCGGGCAATCTTTACGTTGCGCAATGGTTCGGGGGCAAAATCCTCAAGATCTCGCCGCAGGGCAAGCTGCTCCACGTCTTCAACATTCGCGCGGGGACCGGCACCACCAATGTCGCGTTCGGCCCGGGAGAGAAGGAGTTGTACGTTTCGGTCGTCAAGGACCCGAACGATCCGAAGGCGCACGGCAGCATCGTCAGGATCGCAAACGTGCTCTAATCAGCGCTTGATTGCCGACGGCTGAGCCGATCTTCACGCAAAGTCCGGCAGCATTGGGCTTGCCTGAACGTTTACCCTGGCGGAGGGAACATAGTTTTCACGAGGCTGCGCGTGCTGCTTAAATATTCGACGCCCTTTGCTTTCCTGGCGCTGGTGCCGGTGGGTGCATGGCTTGGCGGAGCGTGGACCTTCATGGGGGCGGCAGCGACCCCGCTCGGCCTCACCAGCCTCGACGCGCTGTTGGGCGACGAGGCGCCGTCGCTCCGGATCGGCACCCCGGCGGCGCGATGGGTGCCGCGAGTCTACATCCTTCTGCAGCTGGCGACGACCGCCTGGGCCGCACTGTGGGTCTCGCGGCCATCGGCGTCCTCGCTGGAGCTGGCGGGATTGGCAATCTCCGTCGGCGTGACGACGGGCGTGTTCGGTTTCGTCGCCGCGCACGAGATGATCCACAGCCGAAGCCGGCGCGAGCGGGCGCTCGGCCTCGGGCTGCTTGGAACCGTCTTCTACATGCATTTCCGGATCGCCCACGTGCAGGGTCACCATGTCCGTGCGGCCACGCGCGACGACCCGGCGAGCGCCAGACTGGGCGAAGGTCTATATGCGTTCCTGTTGCGCTCGATCGCCGGCCAGCTGCGCGAAGCGTGGCAGTTCGAGGCGACGCGCCGGGCCCGGGCGGGCCTCAGCGCCGTGGGTCCGGGCAACCGAATGATCGCTTACCTGGCGATCGAGGGATTGTTCCTGGCGGGCGTGGCCTTGCTCGGGGCGCGCGCCCTCGTCTTCGTCGTGGTTGTCGCGGCCATCGCCGTCGCGCTGCTCGAAAGCTTCAACTACGTCGCCCATTACGGGCTCAGCCGCCGGATCGCCGCCGACGGAAAGGTCGAGCGCCTGGCGCCGCATCATTCATGGAACAGCGGCAGGCGGATGAACAATGCGTCGCTGTTCAACATGGGCCGGCACAGCGACCACCACCGGCGCATGGTCCGTTCGTACGAGGAGCTGAGGCCGCTTGACGGCGGCGCGGTACTGCCGTCGGGCTATGCCGCAGCGCTTCTGACCGCGCTTGTTCCGCCGCTCTGGGCGCGCGTGATGGATGGGCGCGCCGAAGCGGTCATGGCCGCGCGGCCGTTCAGCTGAGCAAATAAGAAACTGCCGAGTCGGCGGCCGCGGCCGCCGAAGCTCAAGCCGGGCTGTTCGGGCGGTGGTGGCCGTTGCCCTTGGTCAGAATATAAATGCTGACGCCAAGCACCGCGAGCCACACGATGATCACCGGGATCGGTGGGAAGCCGGGGCTCGTATAGACGGCCGGGCCCGGGCACGGTGCACCATTCGCGACGACTGTGCCGTCGGGGCAGGTCACGGTTGCAGGCTGAGCGGCCGCGACAGCAGCGCTGTCGAGGACAGCTGCGCCGCTTGGCGTCAGCATGCTCAATGTCAACCAGCTATCCGCAGCCGGCGCGGGCGTCGGCGAAGACGCAACGGCAGACGTGGAGCTGACAATTAGTGACGCGGAAACTACGGCAACAGCAATTGACTTGCGAAGGCGACCCATGACCCTGTTCCTCCGTTCTGGAGGGGCCTTACTCCCATTTGAACAGAAGTGCGATAGTTTTTCGTCGCTTGTAAAAAACAATTCATCGACGACGTTAATGGACCGAAACAACCCGCCGCAGCAGCCAATGAGTTAGTCCGGTACGCCGAAGAGGTCGTGCTCGTCCGAATCTTCGACGAGCACCCGGACGATATCGCCGGGCGCGACGCCCGCGGCATCGCGCAAATGGACTTCGCCGTCGATCTCCGGCGCATCCGCCTTCGACCGGCCAGTGGCTCCGCCCGTCTGGTCGTCGACGGTGTCGATCAGCACGTCGATAGCCGAGCCGACCTTGCGCGCGAGCTTCTCCGCCGAGATGCGGGCCGAGAGCGCCATCACCGAATCATAGCGCTGCTGCTTGACCTCCTCGGGGACCTGGTCGTCCATCGACGTGGCGGGCGCGCCTTCGACCGCTTCGAACTTGAAGGCGCCGACCCGATCGAGCTCCGCTTCCTGCAGCCAATCGAGGAGGTAAGCGAAATCTTCGTCGGTCTCGCCGGGAAAGCCGACAACAAAGCTCGACCGGATCGCGAGCTCCGGCACAGCCAGGCGCCAGTCCCGGATTCGCTGAAGCACCTTCGCGTCGTTCGCCGGCCGCCGCATCCGCTTGAGCACGGCGGGGCTGGCATGCTGGAACGGGATGTCGAGGTAGGGGAGCACGAGCCCATCGGCCATCAGCGGGATCAGGTCGTTCACGTGCGGATAGGGATAGACGTAATGGAGCCGCACCCAAACATTTCCTGATCCGTGGCCGAGCTTGCCAAGCTCGCGCGCCAGGTCGGTCATGTGCGCGCGGACCTCCTCGCCCTTCCACATGCGCGGCTGGTGGCGAATGTCGACGCCGTAGGCGCTGGTATCCTGGCTGATGACCAGCAGCTCCTTGGTCCCGGCGGCGACGAGCTTCTCCGCCTCGCGAAGGATCGCATCCGGACGCCGGCTGACGAGGTCGCCGCGCAGATGCGGGATGATGCAGAAGGCGCAGCGGTGATTGCAGCCCTCCGAAATCTTCAAATAACTGTAGTGGCGCGGCGTCAGTTTGAGCCCCGCCTCGGGCACCAGGTCGATGAAGGGTGACGGCACAGGCGGCGCAGCCTCGTGCACCGCCGCGACCACCTCCTCATACTGCTGCGGCCCGGTAACCGCGAGGACATCGGGGAAGCGGGTGCGGATGACCTCGGCTTCCCTGCCCATGCAGCCGGTGACGACGACGCGGCCGTTTTCGGCAATCGCTTCGCCAATCGCCTCGAGGCTCTCTTCCTTGGCGCTGTCGAGGAAGCCGCACGTATTCACCAGCACCACGTCGGCGCCGGCATAGTCGGGCGACATGTCGTATCCGTCGGCGCGCAGCTTGGTCATGATTCGCTCGCTGTCGACCAGGGCCTTGGGACAGCCGAGCGAGACCAGCCCGACGCGCGGGGGCTTGGGGAGTGTCGTGACGTTCATCGGAAGCGCCGGGCGGATACAGGAACTTTTCGGCGAAAACTAGGCGCTTAGCTGTCCGCCTTGTTCATCTCGGCAAAGCGCGGCTAAGAGCCGCGAGCCTCGGAACGTCACGGAGTAAGCATGCGCATCGCGATGATCGGCACGGGTTATGTGGGCCTCGTCTCGGGCGCCTGCTTTGCCGACTTCGGCCATCGTGTCTGCTGCATCGACAAGGATTCGGCGAAGATCGACGGCCTCAACGCCGGCGTGATGCCGATCTGGGAACCGGGCCTCGAAGCGATCGTCAAGGCCAATGTCGAGCGCGGCCGCCTCACCTTCTCCACCGAGCTCGGCGAGAATGTCGGCAACGCCGACGCGGTGTTCATCGCCGTCGGCACACCGGCTCGGCGCGGCGACGGCCATGCCGACCTCAGCTTCGTGTTCGACGCCGTTCGCGAGCTTGCGAAGGTCATCCGCCCGGGCACGGTGGTGGTCACCAAGTCGACCGTCCCGGTGGGGACCGGCGACCGGATCGAGGAGATCCTGCGCGAAGAGGGTGCGACCGACATCTCCGTCGCGTCCAACCCCGAATTCCTCCGCGAAGGCGCGGCGATCGCCGACTTCAAGCATCCCGACCGAATCGTGGTCGGCGCGGAGGACGACCGGGCGCAGGAGGTGCTGAAAGAAATTTATCGACCGCTGTTCCTCAACCGGGCGCCGATCCTGTTTACCGGGCGGCGGACGGCGGAGCTGACGAAGTACGCCGCCAATGCGTTCCTCGCGGTCAAGATCAGCTTCATCAATGAGATCGCGGACCTGTGCGAAGCGGTCGACGCCGACGTTCAGGACGTCGCTCGGGGCATCGGTCTCGACAACCGCATCGGGCCCAAGTTCCTTCACGCCGGGCCTGGCTATGGCGGCAGCTGCTTTCCGAAGGACACGCTCGCGCTGCTTCAGACGGCCGGCAAGTTCGGGGTCGACCAGCGGATCGTCCGGACGACGGTGGAGGTCAATGACCAGCGCAAGGCGCACATGGTCGACCGCGTGGCGGCGGCGGTCGGAGAGGACCTTTCCGGCAAGCGCGTCGCCGTGCTCGGGCTGGCGTTCAAGCCGAACACCGACGACATGCGCGAAGCGCCTTCGATCCCGCTCGTCAACGCGCTGGTCGAGCGCGGCGCCAAGGTCAGCGCCTTCGATCCGGTGGCGCGCGAGCAGGCCGAGAAGATCTTCACCGCAATCGAGTTCGCGGCTGATGCTTATGAGGCCGCGGCCGGCGCCGACGCGCTGGTGATCGTCACTGAGTGGGACGAGTTCCGTGCGCTCGACCTCGAGAAGATCGCGGAAGCGCTCCGCGGCAAGGTGCTGGTCGACCTGCGCAACGTCTACGACCGCGACGAAGCGGAGGAGGCGGGGCTCGCCTATTTCGGAATCGGCCGAGGCAGGCTGGAAAAGAATTGAAACACTAAGGTGAGCCTCCCCCCTTGTGGGGGAGGTTGGTAGGGGGCCGGCCGCGTCTGCGGCCGAAAGAATCTTTGTCGGCGCCATCCGCTGACGCCGATGCCGCGCCCCCACCCCACCCTCCCCACAAGGGGGAGGGCTTAATCTTCGGCGCGGTTTCGCGGATCGCGAGGAAGACCGGCGCAACGCATAAAGCGACAAGCGCAATCATCGCGCCCGGCGCCATCGTCCAGCCGGTGCGGTCGACCAGCAGCTGCGCTGCCCAAGGCGTGAGGCCGCCGAAGATCGCGGTTGCCATGGTCGCTCCGAGGGCGAGGCCGGTAATCCGCGCTTCGCCGTGGAACTGCTCGGCGGTGGCGACGGAACCGACCGCGCTCACGCCGCCAGCGACCGCGGCGAGGATGATCGCCCCGAGCAATGCTCGCATCGGCGATCCGCTCGCCATCAGCGCGAACATCGTCATCGGAAGCACCGCGCTCGCGGCGCACAGTGCGAGAAGGACCGGACGCCGACCCGACCGGTCGGACCACCAGCCGACGAGCGGCGTGACGAGGATCACTGCAACCGCCGCGATGGTCGACAGCCACAATGCGTCGCGTTCGCCGAGCGCTCCAGCCGAGGTGAGGAAGGCGGGCACGTAGGTGATCCCGACATAGTAAGTGATCGAGCCGAGGGCGGAGATGGCGAAGCCGCGCGCGATCCCCCTTCGGTGATGCTTCAACGCATAGGCGAGCGGCTCGGCGGGAACGGTGCCTTGTTCCTGCTGGCGGCGGAACTCGGGTGATTCGTGCATGGTCGAGCGGGCGATCCACACGGTGGCGGCCAGGGCGGCGCCGACGAAGAAAGGGATTCGCCAGCCCCAGGAGTCCAGCTCCGCCGTGCTGGTCAGGCTGACGGTCAGCGCCGCGATCCCGACCGCGAGCAAAGCGCCGACCTCGCTCGCGGCAGAGGCGGACGAAGTGACGAGGCCGCGGCTGCGGGGCGGCGCGCCTTCGAGCAGATAAGCGACGACGCCGGTATATTCGCCGCCGACGGAGAAACCCATAACGCAGCGCAGGAGGAGCAGCAGCCAGCCTGCTGCCGGACCGATTGCCGACCGCGTCGGGAGCAGCGCGATCGCCAGCATGGCGGCCGTCATCATGGCGACCGACATCAGCATCATGTGCCGTCGCCCGCGGCGGTCGCCGATGTGGCTGAAGAAGAGCGCGCCCAGGGGACGCATCAGATAAGCGATCGCAAACCCGCCGAGGGTCAGCAGCAGCGAACCCGTCCCGCCGCCGTAGAAAACGCGCGCGAGCGCCGTTGCGAAATAGAGGTACAGGGTGAAGTCATACCACTCGACGATGGTCGAGAAGGCGGCCACGGCGAGGGAGCGCGGTGGAACCGTAGCGTGCGCCTGTTGCAGATTCATGTCGTGCAGATTGCCAGACGGTGTTCCGCCTGTCGCCGTTGCCGGATGAATGAATGTTGATACCTTGCCCGACCGGGGGAGAGTCGATGCATTTCCATCTGCCGAAGCCGCTTCATGGCTGGCGCGAGTTCGCCGGCGAGGTGGCGATAATCGTCCTCGGCGTCCTTATCGCGCTCGGCGCGGAGCAGGTGGTGGAGACGATTCACTGGCGCAAACAGGTGGGCGAGGCGCGCCACGCGATGTCGTCGGAACTCGGTGATTCCATCGGACAATCTTTCGAGCGCCAGCGGCTCTTCCCGTGCATCGAACGACGGCTGAACGAGATCAGCCGCCTGCTCGACGCTGCAGAGAAAAGCGGGCGTCTCCCGCCGCTCGGCGAGATCGGCGCGCCGCCCTATCGCACGTGGATTCACGGCACCTGGGATACGACCAGGCAAGGCCAGACGGCGTCCCATTTCTCGCGGACTGAGCTCACCAACCTCGCCGCCATTTACGAGTTCGTCGACAACATCGACCGAGTTGCGCTGCCGGAACAAAGCGCGTGGGCGGAAATCGCGACGGTTTCAGGGCCCGGCCGCGCAATCCAGCCGGCCGAAGTGGTGCAGCTTCGCCTTGCGGTGAACCAGGCCCGTGTCTTGAATCGGGAGACCGCGGTTGCGAGCATCCGCCTGCGCCAGGTCGCTGAAGACGCGCACATCGACATCGATGCGGAGACGGTGAAATCGGATAACAATAGGCCCGTTTCCCAATATTCGATCTGCAGCCCCATCCCGAAGCAAGTGCCGGAAGCCTACGCCTTCGCCCCCATGGCCTCCAACCTCACCGCCACGCTGCAAAATCCGCTCAGGGCATGGAAATGAGTCATTCCCGCGCTCTCGGCGCGAGCTCGTCGAGGTGGAGAAGCATGTCGGCGGGGTCGTCGAACACGCGCATCGCGCCGGCGC
>DATNFJ010000050.1:0-32409 GCA_035606455.1 Sphingomicrobium sp. | reverse complement strand
GGGGGCACGACATGGCCCAGGTGCTGCTCGGCCTTCAGCTGAAGCAGGGCGATGCGGTCTTCGGCTATTATCGTTCGCGTCCGGTGCTGCTCGCGCTCGGGGTCCCGCTCGCCGATGCGCTCGGTTCGGGCATGGGCCTCGCCGGTGGCTATTCGAACGGGCGCGATATCGGCGTCGTGTTCAATTACCCGAATGCCAACGGGCCGCACGCCTTCCCGATGGCGGGCGGTGTCGGCGCGCAATATACGCCGGCGGCAGGATACGCGCAGGCGATTGCTTACAAACAGAAGGTGCTGGACGAAGGGGCGTCCGACGCGATCTCGGTAGTTCTCGGCGGTGACGCGAGCTGCGCCACGGGAGGTTTCTGGTCAGCGCTAACTATTGCAACAACGCAACAATTGCCGCTGCTTATCTATATCGAGGACAATGGCTACGGAATCTCGGTTCCGTCGGAATATCAGACGCCGGGCAAGGACATTGCCGCCAACCTCGCGAGCTTCACCGGTCTGACGATCTTCAACGGCGACGGAACCGATCCCGCCGAAGCCGCACAGCTCGTCGAGCAAGCCGTGCGTCATGTGCGCGAGAAACGCGCGCCGGCGCTTCTCCGCCTGACCGTTCCGCGCCTCGAAGGACACAGCGCCCAGGACACGCAGGCCTACAAGAGCGACGCGGAGATTAAGGCCGAGTGGGCGCGCGATCCGTTGCCGAAGCTCAAGAAGCATTGCGCGCGCGTGCAGATCGGCGACGAGGCATGGAGCGACCTCGAGCGCGAGACGGCGTGGCAGGTCCAGGCGGCCGTGGCCGAAGCCGAAGCGCGCGGCGTCTCGTCCCCCGAGGACGTTACCAGCAACGTCTACTACGAAGGCAAGATGCAGCAGGTCGGCGGCCTGTGGAACAGCGGATACGAACTGCCCTCATCCACGGATCAGCCGGCGCCGTCAGGCCAGCGTATCAACATGGTCACCGCCATCCGCCGGGTTCTCGAACAGGAGCTCGAGGCCAACCCGCGCGTGCTGGTGTTCGGCGAGGACGTGGGCCCCAAGGGCGGAGTCCATGCGGTGACTCTCGGCCTTCAGGACCGGTTCGGCCGAGAGCGCGTCTTCGATACGAGCCTTAACGAGGAAGGAATCGTCGGCCGCGCCGCCGGAATGGCGCTCAGCGGCCTGATGCCGGTGCCCGAAATCCAGTTCCGCAAATATGCCGAGCCGGCGACAGAGCAAATCCATGATATCGGAACGATGCGCTGGCGCACCTTCAACCGCTTCGCAGCGCCGATGGTGCTTCGAATCCCCGGCGGCTTCTTCAAGTGCGGCGACCCGTGGCATTCGATGACCAACGAGGTCGAGTTCGTGCATAATCCCGGCTGGAAGGTCGCGGTGCCGTCCAATGCCGAGGACGCGGTCGGGCTGCTCCGCGGAAGCCTGCGCGGCAACGATCCGGTGATCTTCTTCGAGCATCGCGCGATGCTCGACGACAGCTGGGCGCGGCGGCCGTGGCCGGGCGACGATTATGTGCTGCCCTTCGGACGCGCGAAGAAGACGCGCGAAGGCGACCGGATCACCATCGTCAGCTGGGGCGCGATGGTCCCGCGCTGCGAGGCTGCCGCGGATGGCGTGAGCGCCGACATAATCGACCTCCGCACGCTGCAGCCGTGGGACGAGGACATGGTGCTCGAAAGCGTCCGTCGGACGCGCCGCTGCCTGATCGTGCACGAGGATCTGCGCACCGGCGGCTTCGGCGCGGAGATCGCGGCGGTGGTCGCCGACGAAGCCTTCCTCGACCTGGATGCGCCGGTTGCGCGCGTGACCATGCCCGACATTCCGAGCCCGCATCATCCCAAGCTCATGGAATGGGCGCTGCCCTCGTCTACGAGCATCCGCGCCGAGATCGATCGGCTGGTGGGGTTCTGATCTTGATCGAGGTCCGGGTTCCTGACGAGCAGGAGGGTACGAAAGCGGTCGTGCGCGCCTGGCTCAAGCAGGTTGGAGACGCGGTCGCGGAGAATGATCCGCTGGTCGAGCTGGAGACCGACAAGGTCACGCAGGAAGTGCCTTCACCGGCTGCGGGCGTGCTCGCCGAGATTTTGCTCGACACGGATGCGGAAGCGGTGCCCGGCGCCCTACTGGCACGGATTGAAACCGACGGTATCCCGGCGAAGGCCGGGGCCCAGGAGGCGAAGCCTTCACGAGCAGCGGACGCGGAAGAGCCTTCCAGCTCTCCTGGACCCCGGCCTTTGCCGGGGCACGATATTGAATCCCGCCTCAGCCCTTCCGTCCGCCGCGCGTGCCTGCAGAACGGCATCGATCCATCGCGGATCCGCGGCACCGGGCGCGACGGGCGGATCACGCGCGAGGACGTCGACCGGGCCGTAGCCGAAGCCACCGTCGTCAGCGTCGGCGAGCCCACCACGGCCGAGCCGCGCCAGTTCGGCGGCGGCGACATCCCGCACGACCGCATGCGGCTTACGATCGCCGAGAACATGGCGCGCGCGGTTGCCGAGCAGCCGCATGTGACCGCTGTGTTCGAGGCCGACTTCAGCGCCGTTGCGGCGCACAAGGCGGCGATGGCTGAGCGCGGGGTCAAGCTCAGCTACACCGCCTACATCGTCAAAGCCGCGGCCGAAGCGATGGCCGTCGCACCGGCGATCAACGGCCGGTGGGAGAAGGACCGGATCGCCATTTCGCCGACGATCGACATCGGCGTCGGAACCGCGCTCGGCGAGAAGGGTCTGATCGTCCCGGTGGTCAAAGATGCGGGGAGGCTCAGCCTGGAGCAGATCGGCGCGAAGCTCGACGACCTCACCCGCCGCGCCCGCAAGTATAAGCTCGAGCGCTCGGAAGTCTCCGGCGGAAGCTTTACCATCTCGAACCATGGCGTGTCCGGCTCGCTGCTCGCCGCGCCAATCATCCTTCACCAGGGGCAGGCCGCGATCCTCGGCATCGGGAAATTGCAGAAGCGCGTTGCCGTCCGCGAAGTCGACGGCGACGACGCGATCGTCATCCTGCCGATGGCTTATGTGACCCTGACCATCGACCACCGCGTCGTCGATGGCCACCAGACCAACGCCTGGCTCAGCCGCTTCGTCGAGATCATCGAAAGCTGGCCGGCCGCCTAGATGTTCGTCTGCTCCGGCGGCACGTCCGCCGGCACAGTCGCGGCGCCTTCTTCCACATGGCAGCCGAGCTCGGCGCCGACGCCGTAGCAAGTCATCGACAGCGACCCCATCGCATAGCCGCGGATCAGCGGCTCCATCGCCTCGCGGGACTCCGCGGCAAGCCCGGCGATGTACAGCAGCGGAATGAAATGATCCGGAGTCGGCACCGCGAACGCGTAATCGGGATGCGCCGCAAGCTTCAGCGCCTCGGCGGGTGAGTCCTGGAGCTGTGCGACGGCCGCGTCGTCGAACCGCTCGGCCCAGTCGAATGCGCCGTTGGGATCATCCCACTGGATGCGCCGCAGATTGTGGACGACGTTCCCACTCCCCAGGATAAGCACACCTTGCTCGCGAAGCGGCGCGAGCCGCCGTCCGAGATCGAGGTGATATTCGAGCGGCTTCAGCGCGTTGATCGACAGTTGCACGACGGGGATGTCTGCCTGCGGATAAAGGTGCGCGAGCACGCTCCAGGTCCCGTGGTCGAGCCCCCATTGATCGCCATCGAGCCCGCACCACACGGGCGCGACGGTTTCGACGACGTCGGCGGCAAGCTGCGGGTCGCCCGGCGCGGAATATTCGAACGCGAACAGATCGGGCGGGAAGCCGTAGAAATCGTGGATTGTCCGCGGCTTCGGCATAGCCGTGACCGCCGTCGCGCCGAAGAACCAGTGGGCCGAAACCACCAGGATCGCGCGCGGTCGCGGCAACTGCTGGCCTATCGCTCGCCACGCTTTCGTGAAGCCGTTGAGCTGAAGCGTGTTCATCGGGCTTCCGTGACCGATGAAGAGGGCGGGCATGCGGGTCATGGCCATTCAACGCGGTGCATGGAACGAAGTTCGCGCTTCATCAATGGAACCGCAGTGCGCAGAGGCGCGCTGTCGGCGCGTGAATGAGCAACTGGATCCCGCCGAATCGCACTACGTCCGCCGCGTTTTGATCGTGATTGCGATCGCCGCGGGCGTGCTGCTCCTGTGGGAATTGCGGCAGGTCGTCGCGCTGCTGTTCGGCGCGGTGATGGTTGCGACGGTCTTTCGCGCCATCTCGGACATGCTCGAGAAGCATTTGCACCTGCCGGAGCGAATCGCGGTGCTGCTCTCGGTCCTGATCATTGTCGGGATCATCGGCGGCGTCGTCTGGTCGGTCGGATCGCAAATCGGCGCGCAAAGTCAGAACCTCGCTGCCACGCCGCCACGCGCGGCGCAGATTATCGACGACCGGGTGGCGGGGATGGGCCTCGGCCACCCAGTCGCAACCTGGATGCGCAATCTTCGCTCGGGCGGGCTCATCGGCGCGGACCTCAAGGGTGTGCTGTCATCCGTGACTCTGAGCGCCGCCAGCTTCCTGATCGTATTCTTCGGCGGAATTTTCCTCGCCGCCGAGCCGCGGCTTTACGGCATCGGCCTGATCAAGCTGATCCCGCCGGCGCGCCGCCGCCTCGTCGCCGAGGCGATGGAGGAGTCGGATCACGCGCTGCGCCTGTGGCTCAAGGGTCAGCTGTGGGCGATGATCCTCATTTTCCTGATGACGTGGGCGGGTCTCTGGGCGCTCGGCGTCCCGTCCGCCCTGGTGCTGGCTCTCATTTCCGGCGTTCTCGAGTTCATTCCGTACGCCGGCGCGATCACCTCATCGATCCCGGCGATCATGGTCGCGCTGGTGCAAAGCCCCGAACTCGCGCTGTGGGTCGTCGGGCTCTACGTGATCGTCCACCACGTCGAGGCCTATCTGATCCAGCCTTTGATCCAGCAGTTCGCGGTCGACATTCCCGCGGTGATCACATTGTTCGCGCTGCTCGCCTTCGGGTTGTTGTTCGGGATCCTCGGAATCCTCCTCGCTGCGCCGCTGGCGGTGGTCAGCTACGTGCTGGTGAAGCGGCTGTACGTGATCGAAGCGCTCGACACCCCGACCCCCATCCCGGGCGAGAACAAGGACTAGATTTCGAGGACGACGTACGGTTTGCCGAAGAGCGGTCGAAGCACGAACTGCGCGACATTGTAGACCGGCCGGCCCATCGGGGTGCGCCCTTCGTAAGTCCCGTGATGCGCGTGGCCATGCACCACCGCCTTCACATGGTCGAAGCGGTCGATCGGATCGCACAGCCGCTGCGAGCCGAGATATTGCAGGATTTGCGGCGGCTCGCCTTCGATCGTTCCGAGGATCGGCGAATAGTGAAGCACGGTGACGCTTCGGTCGGTGCGCAGGGTGCGCAGCTGGTTCTCGAGCTTGCGCGATTCGGTCAGCACCTCGTCGACCATCGCCTTGACGATCGGCTCACCGAACGGCGCGAGCTCGCCGCGGCCGAACCCCCCGAGGAAACCTTTGACTCCGGCGAAGCCGACGCCGCCGATCTCGACCGCCTGCTCGTCGAGCACGGTCATTCCCGCATCGTGGAGGATGGAGCAGACCTTCTCCGGCTGGCCGCATTCGTAATCGTGGTTGCCGAGAACGCCGACGACCGGAATCGTGCAGCTGCCGATGTCCTCAGCGAGGATTTCCGCCTCGCGCGTCTTGCCGAAATTGGTGAGATCGCCGCAGAGCACGAGCACGTCGGCCGCGCTCGAAATCTCCGCGAACAGCTCGCGGTAGGGTGCGACGCTGTCTTCCATCACGTGGAGATCGCCGATCGCAGCGACGCGAAGCTTGCGGTCAGTCGCTGGCATATTGCTCTTCGAGATTGCCGACGGGCTCGGAGAAGCCCCATTGCTCGACGTCGATCGCATAGTCGCGAGGGCTGAAGATCCGGCCGCGGCAGACCTTCTTGCCGGGTCCCTTGACCTCGGACTGGTCCTTCAAGCGCTCGAGCAGCTCGTCCATCAGCCACTTGGGCACGAGGTCGCGCTCGCTCGGATAGATGAAGCGGAAGTTCAGAAGCGCGATCAGCAGCACTTCCCAATACAGCTCCAGGTGACCGAGCAGCTGCTCCCACTTAATGTCCTTGTGACGCTTCAGGATCATGTGGGCGACGTCGGCGCCGTCGTAGCGGTGATGGTCCTGGACGAAGATCTTCGACCAGATGAGCTGCGTCGGCGGCACCAGCTTCACTTCGGCCCCGAACAGCTTCGCGGTCGGCGCTCCGTCGAACCATTCGTCGGTCACGTGGGTGGTGACCGTCGGCATGTTGTAGATAATGTCGACGAACAACTTGCCGCGCGTGATCCGGGCGAGCCAGCGCTCGTCGACCATCTCTACCTCGAAATCATGCTCCTTGACGTAGGACAGCATCTTCAACGCGTCGCCAGCCTTGGCGAACACGTCGACGTCCTTCGTCGGCCGGTCGATGCCGGTATAGCTCGCAAGGGCATAGGTGCCCGAAAGCAGGAACGGGATCTCGGACTTGGCCATCAGCCGAAGTACTTCGGAATAGAAAGCTTCGGCCGCGGGCGGCGGCTTGATCAGCGATTTTTTGGGCCGGTCCTCGAGCTTCTGGTCCATGCGCCCGCTCAACGGCAGGCGGGGGAACGCGGTTCCGGCTCGTCCGGACGAGCCGGCCTCAACCGGCGTAGTCGAAGGCCGGCTGCTTCGGCCTCGCGCCGAAATCGTAGGTGAGACCGATAAAGGCCGCCTGAGTCTTCGCGCTGTCAAAGCTCCGCTCGATCAGAGTCGGAGTGACGATGCTGCTGTGGCGCGTATAGGTGTGCAGCGCGTCCTGCGCGGTGAAGAAGAGGAACAGCCGGTCGTTGATCTGATGCCGGAACCCGAGGTTGACCAGAAGCATCGGATCGACTTCGCCCTGCGGCAGCAGCTGCTTCCCGCTGAGCGAGATATTGACCTGTCCCAGGTCCTTCTTGTCCGGTTGCCAGTCGATTCCGGCCTTGCCCGATTCGATCGTCGCGGAGCGCCTGCCGAAGCCGAGGTTCGTCGCGTCGATTGTGAAGCGATAGGCGTTGCCGCTGAGCTTGTAGCTGAGCGTCTTGGTCAGCGGGCCGTTGGCGACCAGTTCGAGCCCGAGCTGCGTGCTTCCGACCAGATTTTCTCGGGTGGTCAGGAGGACGCCGTCACCGAGATCCTGGCTGAGGTCGGTCACGCCGCCGCGATTGCTGCGATAATAGAGCGTCGCGATGTCGAGCCACGACTTGTGCTTGTGCTCGATCCCGGCCTCGAACGAAACGGTGGTCTCGGCCTTCAGGCGCGGATTGCCGGCCTCGAAATGGAACGGATCGACGAACCGGCGGAAGGGGTCGAAATCGGTCGGGTCCGGGCGCTGAATGCGCGTGCTGACGCTCGCCTTCAACGACGTTTCGGCGTCGGCCTTCCATTCGAGATGCACTGACGGGAACAGCCGCGTGTGCGTGTCCCTGACCGAAATCCCGCTGCCGGCGACGCCGGAATCGCGGTCCTCCGTTTCCAGCCGGACCCCAGCCTGGGCGGTCAGGTCGCCGAAGGGACGCTCATAGATCGCGTAAGCCGCGCCGACGGAGCGGTGGAAGTCGAACAGCTCGGTGAAGTCCGGTTGCGGGACCGCGGCCAACTCGGCGGTCGGACCGAATCCGCCGAGATCGTGGAACGAGTCGCGGTCGAGCTGCAGGTCGACACCGGCCTGCAATGAGGAATCCTCGTCCTTGGGTGAATTATAGTCCGCCTTCGCCTCGAAGCGGTGGAGACGCGAAACGCGGGTGACGTTGTCGAACAGGTCGGGTTCGGGCGGCAGCGTCGAGATGTTCTGGAACCGGTCCGCGTCCTGGTTGCGCGTGCTCTCATAGGTGAGGCTCGCGGAAACATCGTCGCCCTTGCCGTTGGTGTCGTGCTGGAAGCTCAGCGATCCTTCCGTGTCGAAGCGGTTCTGAAGGAAGAAGCCGTTGCGCTCGAATTCCCGGGCCAGCGCATCCGCTTCGTCGGTACCGAGAAGCGTCGACTTCATGTCCGAATGGAACAGGAAGGTCGTCCGATGGACATCCGTGGAAAGGCTGTTCGATCCGCCCAGGTCCAAGTCCGCTCCGGCTCGGGCCGTCCACAAATGGAGATCGCCGTCGCCCTTGGTGATTTCGCGGCTCGAAACGCCGGTGTCGGGCTCCTCGAAATGGACGATGTCGGTCGTGAACTGCGGGTCCCCGCGCCAGCTGAAATCGAGGTTGACGGACGCCTTCCCGAGCTTGTCGGCGAAAGAGGCGCCGGCCTTGCGCCGTCCCCGCGTGCCGGCGGCAGCACGGATCGTGCCGGTGGCCCCGTTCGGCCGGTTCTTCCGCGTGATGAGATTGATGATCCCACCCGATCCATTGGCGGAGAAAGCAGCGGACGGGTTAGTCATCACCTCGACCCGTTCGTATTGGCTGGCTGGCACCTGCTGCAGCGTCTGGCCGCCACCGGGACCGTTGAACAGGCTCGTCGGTTTTCCGTCGACGAGGATGGTGACGTGGGGATCGCCGCGAAGGCTGACATTCCCCTGGAGGTCGACGTCGACCGACGGGATGTTGCGAAGCACGTCGGCGATCGAACCGTTCGCGCCCTGCACGTCGCGTCCGATCGCGTACGTGCGGCGGTCGATGCTCGAATCGTAATCGCGCCTTGTCCCGGTCACGACGATCGGCTTGGCAGGCGCCTTGGCCGGCGGTGCCTGCGTCGTTGACTGGGCGTGCAATGCCGCCGGAGTGCCGACCATGAATGTCGCGCTCGCAAGCAGAAGGGTACGGCTGTTCATCTCTCGGACGCGATGCAGGGCCGCGCTGCGGCCGTTCAAACTCAATTCGCCGAACGGCGCTCCGCGTCGACGGATCGCGGAAGGAAGGGCTCTTCCGTCGAACGGGATGCCGGTGCTAGCTCTGTCGGTACAGGAGGGGTCCAATGAAATTGCGTTTGCTCGCGGCCGCGGCCGCATTGGCTATCGGATCGGTCGCCCCGGCGGCGCCCGTGCTCGCACCGCCGGCGCCGCTCGGACCCGACGTGCAGCCGTTCGTCCACATTCCGGCCGGACAGATCGCGATCACGCACTTGCGGATCATCGACGGGACCGGCGCCGCGCCGATCGAAGATGCGACCTTGTTGATCGACGGCGCGAAGATCGCCGCTGTCCAGGCTGCGGGCGCAGCCGTGCCCGCCGGCTACCGGGTGATCGACGGCACCGGCGAAACCGCGCTTCCCGGCATCGTCGGAATGCACAATCATTTGTTTTACCTGCAACGGCCGAACCTCGATTCCACCGGTCACTTCGAGCAGCCGGTCATCATCCCGCAAATGACCTTCAGCGCGCCGCGCCTCTATCTGGCGAACGGGGTGACCACGATGCGCACGACCGGGAGTGTCGAACCGTATACCGACCTCAGCCTGAAGCGCGAGATCGACGCGGGCCGCCTCGTTGGTCCACACCTCGACGTGACCGGCCCCTATCTTGAGGGACCCGGCGCCTTCTTCATTCAGAATCACCAGATCTCGTCGCCCGAAGATGCGCGAAACGAGGTCGCTTTCTGGGCCGACCAGGGAGTCAACGACTTCAAGGCATATATGCATCTCACCCGGGCCGAGCTCGGCGCGGCGATCAAGGAAGCGCACCGGCACGGACTGAAGCTGACCGGCCACCTGTGCTCGGTCACCTACCCCGAAGCCGTCGCGCTCGGGATCGACAATCTCGAGCACGGATTCTTCGTCAACACGCAGCTCGATCCCGGCAAGCAGCCCGACCAGTGCCCGGACACTGCAGGAACACCGACGCTGCTCAAGATGACTCCGGGAGGTCCGGAAGCGAATGCGTTGATCGAGCTGCTCGTCGATCATCATGTCGCGATAACGTCGACGCTTCCGGTGTTCGCGCAAAGCGTGCCCCTCCACGAGCCGCTCGAAGCGCGGCAAATGGACGTGCTCAGCCCGGAGGCCAAGGAAGCCTATCTTTATTCGCGCAACCTGGTCTCCAGCCGCGCCGGTACGGCGCGCGCCAACGACTTCGCTCAGGCGTACAAGAACGACCTCGGGCTCGAGCGGCAGTTCGTTGCTTCGGGCGGTCTGTTGATGGCCGGACCCGACCCGACCGGCAACGGGGGCGTCATTCCGGGATTCGGCGATCAACGCGAGATCGAATTGCTGGTGGAAGCGGGTTTCTCCCCGGTCGAGGCGATCAAGATCGCGACCCTCAACGGCGCGACCTATCTCGGGCTGGCGGATCGAATCGGCTCTATCGCCGCGGGCAAGGACGCGGACCTTTTCATCGTCAAAGGCAATCCGGCCGCGAACATCAACGACGTCGAGAACGTCATCGTCGTCTTCAAGGATGGCGTCGGCTACGACAGCGCCAAGCTGCTCCGGTCGGTGAGAGGCCGGTTCGGCGAGTATTAGCGCCGCCGCGCTTGTCGCGCGCCGGGTGCGTCGCTAAGTCCGCTCGCCTAAGCACCCGTAGCTCAGCTGGATAGAGCGCTGCCCTCCGAAGGCAGAGGCCACAGGTTCGAATCCTGTCGGGTGCGCCAGCCTTTTCAGCGAGTTAGGAAATCGGCCAGAGCCGCGTGCAGCTGCTCGCGGGCGGAGCCGACGATCATTCCGACGTGGCCCGATGGGATGGCGATTGTCTGTCCCGCCGGCGCCGTCGCTGCAGGGGCAATGCGGTCGTGCGCGGCGGTGAGGTGAAGAGCCGGGATCGAAAGCCTGTCGCTCCCCAGCCATTCGCCCGAACCCGGCATATCCTTGCCGAACAGGTCCTCGATGAGCTCCTTGGCCGCCGGGTAGGGCAGGGGCTCGCCCTCGTTCGCCCATTCCTCGAGCTCGACGAACCGGCGCGCTTCGGCGCTCGCCGGGTCGAGCCGTCCGAAGTCGGCGAACTTGCGGACCGTGCGTTCGGGGTCGAGCGACCAGAAGGCGGCCTGCAACACCTCCATCGGGAGCGCTCCGAGCGGCTTCGCGGCGGGCTGCGCGTGAGCCCACATGTCCGCGAGCGCCTGCTTCGACGTCTCAGGATAGGCCGCGAAGTGCCACGGTGCGGCAATCGTCACGAGCCGTTCGACCGGCATCATATCGGCCGCGGCAATGGCCATCGTGCCGCCAAGGCAATAGCCGATCAGCGCCGCCGGGTCGCCGATGCCGCGCAGCAGCGGGAGCAGCAGTTCCTTGACATGCCCCGTGACAGAAAGGTCCGCACGCTCGCCGGCACTGCCCCAGTCGAGCAGCAGCGCACGGCGGCCCATGCGCGCGATCGCCGCCGTCAGCGACACCTCTTCATCAAGATCGAGGATTCGCGGCGGATTGATCAGCGATGGGACGAGCACCGCCGGCGATCCGCTGCCGCCGTGGTCGCGCAACGTCGCGCCGCGAACGCGCACGACTTCGGGCTTCGGCGGCGGGCGCTCGTTCCGCGGCGCACGCTCATAGGCTCGCAGCCCCGCCAGCGCCGCTCGTGCGAGCCCGGGATCGCGCTCCGACACCTCGCGTACCAGTTCGAGAAACAGCGGAAGCGGTCGTGGGGCGCGTTCATGTTGCGGTGCACTATGCTGCGGTAGTACAGCCATCCGCTGCGAGTGTGGGAGCGATCAATGGTGAAGTCCACCGGCAAGGTGACCATCAAGAAATACGCCAACCGGCGTCTCTACGACACCGAAAGCTCCGCCTACATCACGCTCGACCGGCTCGCGCAGATGGTGCGCGAAGGCCGCGAGTTCGAAGTCGTCGATGCGAAAACCGGCGAGGACATCACCCGCCAGGTGCTTACCCAGATCATCGTCGATGAAGAAGCGCGCGGCGCGACCATGCTGCCGATCAACTTCCTCAAGCAGCTGATCGGCCTCTACGGCAATTCGATGCAGAATTTCGTGCCCTCCTATCTCGAAGCGGCGATGGAGGCGTTCCAGCGCAACCAGGGCGCGATGAAGGACGCGTTCGGCGGCAACATGTTCGCCGATCTCGCCAAGCGCAACATGGCGATGTTCGAGGACGCCAGCCGGGCATTCACCGGCAAAGCGAAGAAGGACGAGAAACCGACGAGCAGCGAGGTCGAGGAGCTGAAGGCGGAGCTTGCCGCGCTTCAGGCGAAGGTCGATAAGCTGAGCCGCTGACCGATATGCGATTTGCGATTGCCGCAGCACTTGCGCTGACTGCCGCCCAGTCGCCGCCGGGCGACGGTGCCCCGGTCGAATCCAATCTCGAATATGCAAAGCCGGTTGCCGGAAACTGGATCTATGCGGCGATGGCCGACGGCAGCCAGGCGACGTTCGAAAACGCGAGCGGCCGGCCGCAGCTGACCATCCGCTGCACCCGTTCGATGCGGCGCGTCGCGATCCTGAAGAACGCTTCGGCGGCGTCGCCGACGATGTGGATCTGGACGAGTTCACAGACGAAGAGCTTGCCCGCGACCTATGACGCCGCGTCGGGCCGTGTGAGCGCCGAGCTCGACGCGTTCGATCCGCTGCTCGACGCGATCGTGTCGAGCCGCGGCCGCATCGGCTTCAGCACGTCGGGACTTGCAGCTTTGGTAGTTCCGCCATGGGCGGAAGCGGCTCGGGTGATCGAGGATTGCCGCGCCTGACGCGCGAAGCGGTGAAGTGTGACGATAATTCGCGCGATTACAAGTCTTGTGTTCAATCAACGAAAGACTCATCTTCTTCTCGGCTTCAACGCAGCGAAAGGAGGTGATCCGATGTCTCATGGTTCAGCAGGGAGGTCGGAAAGGGGTGTTCGTACGCTCTAATCGCTGACGAACGGCCACATCTCCGGCCGCTGACCATGTCGAAGGGCATCGCTGCGATACGCGGCGGTGCCCTTTACATTTTTGCGATACGCGCTGTTCCTAGTTCATTAGGGAACCGGAACGGCCCTAAAGTGTCTTTTCCCGCAACGGAGGGAGATAAAAGATGGCAAAGTCCGCACGTAAGAGTTCTTCACGAGGTAAATCTTCATCGGGCTCGCGCTCATCGTCGTCGCGTTCGAGTTCGAGCAAGAGCACCGTCGACAAACTGGCCAAGGCCGCGATGAGCAAGGAAATGCTCGCCGCCGGTCTTGCCGCCGCGGCAGCTGCGATCAGCGCCAGTCCGTCGGCGCGCAAGAAAATCCGCGACGCCGGCCTTGACGCCGCCGACACCGCGGAGCGCGCGGCGAGCAGCGTGATGTCGAGCGCGACGAAGCTCGGCTCGATCATCGCCGAAGCGGTCGCCGATGCGGCGCAGCGCGTGATGTCCGGCAAATGGGCTCCGAGCGAAAGCTCGAGCGGCGCGTCGAGCCCGGGATCATCCGCATCATCGGCACGCAAGTCGAGCGGCGCGCGCAAACCGTCGCGGTCGTCTTCGAAAGCGAAACGGTCGAGCGGCAGCTCGTCGCGTTCGTCGACGGCAAAGCGGTCGAGTGCGGCCAAGAAATCTTCCGCCGCGTCGCGCTCGAAATCGTCGGCGTCCGGCGCGAGGCGTTCGTCTGCCGCGCGCAAGCCGAGTGGCGCCGGCAAGTCCGCTTCGAAGCGTTCGAGCGGAGCCTCCAAATCGTCGCGCAGCACGAGTTCGCGGTCGCGCGGAAAGAGCTCGCGTTCGCGAAGCGGTGGAAAATCGGGGTCGAGCGGCAGCCCCTCGGCTTAAGCGGCGCGCTCCTCGAACTGGAGGCGCGCCAGGCGCGCGTACAGCCCTCCGCGCGCGTTGAGGCTCGCGTGCGTGCCTTCCTCGACGATTCGCCCCTGGTCCATGACGACGATTCGGTTGGCGGCGCGGACAGTCGCGAGGCGATGCGCGATGACAATCGTCGTTCGGTCCGCCATCAGCCGGTCGAGCGCATCCTGGACGAGCCGCTCACTTTCTGCATCGAGCGCCGACGTCGCTTCGTCGAGCAGAAGCAAAGGCGCGTCGCGAAGCAGCGCCCGAGCGATCGCGATCCGCTGACGCTGTCCGCCTGACAGCCGCGCCCCGCCTTCGCCCATGTACGTGTCCAGGCCTTCAGGAAGCGCGCGCAGGAAATCCTCGGCATTGGCGTCGCGCGCGGCCTGCCACAACTGCTCCTCGTTCGCGTCCCAATTGCCGTATCGCAGATTGTCGCGCGCCGAGGCGGCGAAGATCACTACGTCCTGCGGCACGAGCGCGATGCGCTGGCGGATGTCGGCGGGATCGGCGTCGCGAAGATCCACTCCGTCGAGTAGAACGCGCCCGGCCTGCGGATCGTAGAAGCGCTCGGCGAGCTGGAAGATCGTGGTCTTGCCCGCGCCCGATGGGCCGACGAGCGCGAGCCGTTCGCGCGGGCTGACGCTGAGGGTGAAGTCGCTGAGCGCGCTGGTCTCGCGCCGCGTCGGATAATGGAAGGTCACGTCCTCGAAGACGAGCGCTCCGAGCGGCGGTTCGGGCAGCGTCCTCGGCTGCGCCGGCGCACGGATGTCCGACTCGGCATGAAGCAGCTCGGACAGGCGCTCGGACGCGCCAGACGCGCGAAGGAGGTCGCCATAGACTTCCGATAGATTTCCGAGCCCGCCCGCGAGCAGCCCTCCATAAAGCACGAAGGCGGCGATGGTCCCGCCGGTCATCCGCCCGGCCGAAACGTCGATCGCTCCGATCCAGATGACCGAAACGATGGCGCTGAACATCAGCACGATCGCGATTCCGGTCATGCAGGCGCGCACCAGGATTCGGCGCTTGGCGGTTCCGAACACCCGCTGGACCGCATCGCCAAACCGCGCCGCCTCGCGGCCCTGCTGGTTGAACGCCTGGACGATCTTCATCGCGCCGAGGACTTCGCTGGTGAGCGTGCCAACGTCGGCGATCCTGTCCTGGCTTCGGACCGAAATCGCCCTGACCCGCCGCGCCAGGAGGATGATCGGAACCATGACCACCGGCACTCCGAGCATCATGATTCCGGCGAGCTTGGGCGCGAGCACGAACATGATGACGACGCAGGCGAGCGACGTGATCGTGTTTCGGAGCGCGACGGAAATCGTGGTGCCGACGACCTGTTCGATGATCGTCGTGTCGACCGTGATCCGGGACGTGATCTCGGCGGGCCGGTTTTCCTCGAAGAAGCCGGGCGACAGGCGGAGCAAATTGCGGTGCACTGCGAGGCGGATGTCGGCCACCGTGCGCTCGCCGAGCCACGACACATTATAGTAGCGGACGGCCGTGGCGACCGCGAGAACGCCGACGAGCAGCAGCAGATATTCGAACCAGCGCGCGATATCGCGCATGGTCGCCGCGCCGTGTCCGAAGCCCTTGTCGATGATCAGCTTGAACGAATAGGGGATTCCGGACGTCGCTGCCGAGGACATCAGCAGCGCCAGCGCCGCGATCGCGATGTGACCGCGGTACCGGAGCGCAAATCCCCAAACCATCCGGAGATTCTTGATCGATCGGCCCTTGGGCCGGTTGGGAAGGGGCGCCATGGGCGAGGCTTAGCAGCGTGCCCGGTGAGCCTCAAATGCCGCACTGCGGCTTTGCGCTGCAACATCCCCTTGTCAGCGGAGCAAAGGCGGGCCACATCGGTTGCATTCAGAGGGTAGAAATGAGGCCGGATGCTCTACGACGCCTATGAAGTGCAGCGCTCGCTTCTCGCAGGTGCGAGCAAGCTTGCCGGTCTGGGCGCCGGATGGCTCAACAATCCCGCTAATCCCTTCGGTTATAACGCCATGGGCCCTATCGTGGCCGCGAGCCTCGAGGTCTTCGCCCGTGCCGCGGCGCCGCACGGCAAGCCCGATTTCGGGATCGACAGCGTCAAGGTCGGCCGCAAGCAGGTCCGCGTCGACGAGCAAATCCTTCTGAGGAAGCCGTTCGGCCAGCTCAAGCATTTCGCGCGCGACGGTGTCGAAAAGGGACCGCGGCTGCTGATGATTGCTCCGATGTCGGGCCACTATGCGACGCTCCTGCGCGGAACCGTCGAGCGCCTGCTTCCTGATTTCGACGTCTACATCACCGACTGGCGCGACGCGAAGTGCGTGCCGCTGTCGGACGGCAGCTTCGACCTCGACGATTATGTCGACTATCTGATCGAGTTCCTCGAGTTCATCGGCGAACGCACCGGCGAGCGGCCGCATCTGCTCGCGGTGTGCCAGCCGGCGGTGCCCGCCTTCGCCGCGACGGCGCTGATGAACGCCGACAAGAATCCGTGGCGGCCGAAGACTTTGACGATGATGGGCGGCCCGATCGACACCCGCAAAGCGCCGACCGCGATCAACACGCTCGCGACGCAGCGGCCCTTCAGCTGGTTCGAGCACAACGTGATCGCGACCGTGCCGATGATCTATCCGGGCGCCGGGCGGAAGGTCTATCCGGGCTTCCTCCAGCTCGCGGGCTTCATGGCGATGAACCTCGGCGATCACCTCGTCAGCCACTGGGAGATGTTCAAGCACCTCGTCCAGGGCGACGAGGAACACGCGGCCGCGACCCAGAAATTCTACGACGAATATCGCTCGGTTTGCGACATGACGGCCGAATTCTACCTGCAGACCGTGGACGTCGTCTTCCAACGCCACCTGCTTCCGCAAGGCCAGATGGAGCATCGCGGCCGCCTCGTCGATCCCGCGGCGATCCGCGACACGGCGCTTCTCGCGATCGAGGGCGAGCGCGACGACATCTCAGGCATCGGCCAGACGAAAGCAGCGCTCGACCTCGCGACGCAGCTTCCCGCGAAGAAGAAGCAATATCTGCTGGCGAAGGACGTCGGCCACTATGGCATCTTCAACGGCCGCAAATGGCGCCAGCGCATCGCGCCCGTGGTCGAGAAGTTCATCGAAGCGAACGCTTAGGCGTTCTTCATCTTCACCCCGCCGAGCATCGTTACAGCGACGACGCTCGAAAGCGCGGCAACCACCGCCGAGGCCGTCATCGCCACGTGAAAGCCGTCGAACAGCGCGCCTCCAGCGCTGGCGAGCACGGCGCCGAGGAGCGCGGTGGCGATGAGGCCGCCGGTGCGCGCGACGGCGCTGTTGAATCCCGAGGCCATCGCCACGTGCTGCTCTTCGACCGAGCCGAGCACCGAGGCGGTGAGCGGCGCGACCGCGATGGTCATTCCCATGGCCATTACCAGGATCGTCGGGAATGTGCCGGTCCAATAGCTGGTCTGCGCGCCCATCAGCCATGACAGGAGAAGGCCGGCGGCCACCACGAGCGGCCCGACCGTCAACGGAAGCCGCGGCCCGATCCGAGCGGCGAGGCTTCCCATCTTGGGCGAGGCCGCTGTCATCAGGACCGGGAAGGGAAGAAGCGCCAGCCCCGCCTGGACGGGTGAATAGCCGCCGCTGCTGATCAGTACGTAGGGGATCAGCAACATCGCCGCGCCGAATGCGCCGTAGAGCAGGAAGGTGAGCAGGTTCAGCCCCGAGAAGCACAGATTGCCGAACAATTGCAGCGGCATCATCGCGCGCTCGCCGCGGCGGCGCTCAGCGACGAGGAAAGTCCCGAGCAGCGCAATCCCGGCAGCGACGGCCGTCAGCGCGACCACGTCCGCTCGCCGGTGCGCCGACCACAATGTCAGGCCGTAGGTCAGCCCGAACAGGCCGGCGGTGGCGAGAACGGCACCCGGATAATCGGTGCGTCCTGCCCCCGCCTCGCGACTTTCCTCGACAAAGCGGATTGCAAGCAGGATCGCGCCGAGCGCGAGCGGCAGGTTGATGTAGAAGATCGCCGGCCAGCCGACCGTCCCGACCAGCCAGCCCCCGAGCAGGGGTGCAACCGCGGCGGCCGCTGCGCCTGCGGCGGCCCAGATGCCGACCGCGCGCCCGCGCTTCTCGCCCGAATAAGCGGCGTTCAGTAGCGCCAGGCTGTTTGGCAGCAGCAGTGCCGCGCCGATCCCCTGCACGCCGCGCGCTGCGAGCAGGAGCGGAAGGCTGGGCGCCAGTGCGCAGGTCAGCGACGCGAGACCGAACAGAGTGGTCCCGATGACCAGCAACCGCCGCCGTCCGTAATGATCGCCGATCGCGCCCCCGAGGAGGAGCAGCGCCGACAAGGGAAGCAGATAGGCGTTGACCACCCATTGGACGTCGGCCGCGCCAGCCAAATAGCTGTCGCGGATCGCCGGAAGCGCGACACTCGTCACCGATCCGTCGACGAAGCTCAGGCTTGACGCGAGGATGCAGCAAAAAAGGGTCCAGCGCGGGTCGGCGCGCGTGGCTTTCGCCTTCTTGCTGGAGTCGCGCGGGCTCAATCCACGTGCTGCGCGATTGCTGCCTCGACCATGTTACGCCACATGCCCGCGTCCCCGACCGCGGCCATTGCCTCATCCGGCTCGCGCGCGGTGTGGAGGACGGCGAGCGCCTGGTTGACGTGCTCGCGCCAGGTGCGGTCGACTTCGGCCGCGGCGTGTCCGTCGTCGCCGTCCGCGTTCGCGCTGAGCTTCGCCCCCGCGAGCACGCGCGCAATGCGTTCGACCAGCGGGCAATTGGATTCGGGCATCTATCGCTCCTCCCTTTCAGCCGACAACCCGCGTCGCCGCTTTCGGGTTCATCGCGGGTGCAAAGCAGAGCGCGATTCCGGTTGCAGTGCAATCGCCCGCGCGCTACAAATGTAGCACAACAGGAGGCCGGACCATGCGTAATCTCGCTTTTTCCTTTCTTGCCGCCGCGCTTTTGCCGACGGCCGCATTCGCCGACACTTCGGTGATCAACGGCCATTGGCCGGTCATTCAGGGAAGCGGCAGGATCATTCGACAGGTGCGCCCCGTCGGCCCCTTCGACCGGGTCGAGCTTGAGGATTCGCCGAATCTCGAGGTTCGGCTGGGCAGCACGCGTTCACTGACCATCGAAGCCGACGACAATCTCCTCCCGCTGCTGACGACGGAAGTGCGCGGCGACACCCTGGTCCTCGCGTCGCACGGATCCTATCGCACGCGGCACAATCCGCGGGTCTGGCTGACGGTGCCCGACCTTCGCGAGGTGCGCCTGCTCGGCAGCGGCGACGTGAAGCTGCTGGGCGTCGCGAACGCGGGGCTCACCCTCGACATCGAGGGCTCCGGGGATGTCGAGGCCGTCGGCCGAACGCAGATGCTCAATGCGACGATCGAAGGGTCGGGCGATTTCAACCTGCGCGGACTCTATGCACGCAATGCGCGGGTCCGGATCGAGGGCAGTGGGGATGCCACCGTCGCCGTCAGCGACTTCCTCGATGCCAGCGTCGCCGGATCGGGCGATATTCGCTACAGCGGCCATCCGGGCCAGGTATCGGTGCACAGGGGCGGCAGCGGCCGTGTGTCGTCGATCGGCGACTGATCAAAGCACTTCGAACAGGCCTGCGGCGCCCATTCCGCCCCCGACGCACATGGTGACGACGACGTAGCGGACGCCGCGGCGCTTGCCCTCGATCAGCGCGTGACCTGTCATGCGGGCGCCGCTCATGCCGTAAGGATGGCCTATCGAGATCGAGCCGCCGTCGACGTTCATCCGGTCTTCGGGGATTCCGAGCTGCTCGGCGCTGTAGAGCACCTGCACGGCGAAGGCTTCGTTCAATTCCCACAGGCCGATGTCGTCGACCTTGAGGTCGAAGCGCTTGAGTAGCTTGTTGACCGCGTCGATCGGCCCGATGCCCATTTCGTCCGGCTCGGTGCCGGCGACCGCCATTCCGACGTAGCGGCCCATCGGTTGGAGCCCGCGCCGTTCGGCTTCAGCCGCTTCGATCAGGACGCACGCCGAGCTTCCGTCCGACAGCTGGCTCGCATTGCCCGCGGTGATTGACGTGTCGGGCCCGAGCACGGGATTGAGTCCCGACAGCCCCTCCAGGGTCGTGTCGGGGCGGTTTCCCTCGTCCTTCGCGATGGTCACTTCCTTGTGCGAGACCTCGCCCGTCTCCTTGTCCTTGACCATCATCATCGTGGTCACCGGCACGATCTCGGCGTCGAAGCGGCCCGCCGCCTGCGCCGCGGCGGTCCGCTGCTGGCTCTTGAGCGCATATTCGTCCTGCCGCTCGCGGCTGATTCCATAGCGCCGCGCGACGGTCTCGGCAGTCTGGAGCATCGGCATGTAGACATGCTTGTGCATCGCGATCAGCGACGGATCCGGCGTGATCCGCATCTCCGGCGTCTGGACCATGCTGATCGAATCCTGGCCGCCGGCGGCGACCACGTCCATCCTGTCGATGAGGATCTGCTTCGCCGCGGTGGCGATCGCCATCAGGCCGGACGAGCACTGACGGTCGATCGTCATGCCCGAAACGCTCACCGGACAGCCGGCGCGGAGCGCGACCTGGCGGCCGATATTCCCGAACTGCGTGCCCTGCGTCAGCACCGCGCCCCACACGACGTCGTCGATCTCGCCCGGATCGATTCCCGCACGCTCGATTGCCGGCTTGAGCGACAAGGCGCCGAGCGTCGGCCCGAGGGTCGCATTGAACGCTCCCTTGTAGGCGCGCCCGATCGGCGTCCGCGCGGTAGAAACGATCACGGCATCGCGAGCCATTCTTCTCTCCTAGGTCATAATCAGGGTGAGCCACACCGCGCTGAGCGCGGGCTTCTCCTCGCCCTCGATCTCCACCGTCACAAGGTGGCGCAGCAGCACCTGCCCCGGCGCTTTCTCCTCGACCGAGTCAAGCGTGAACCGGCCGCGCACGCGCTTGCCCGACCGAACAGGCGCGGGGAAGCGCACGCGGTCGAGCCCGTAATTGATCGCCATTTTCGTGCCGTCCGGCACCAGCATCGCCTCCGCGCCCATGCGCGACAGCAGCGACAGCGACAGGAAGCCGTGAGCGATCGTCCCGCCGAACTGCGTATGCGCCGCAGCGTCGGGGTCGACATGGATGAACTGCCGGTCCTCGGTCGCATGGGCAAAGGCGTCGATCCGCGCCTGGTCGATGACGATCCACGATGAAACGCCGACTTCATCGCCGATGCGCGAACGTATCTCGTCGAGCGTGGCCAGGGGCATCAGAAGGGCAGGGGCGCGGGCGGCTGGTCGGAGGCTCGAGCCAGTTGCAGCTTGTGGCCCTGCAGAGTCTCGATGAGCGCGCGCAATATGGCCGCGCGATCGGCCGCCAGCTTGTCCGAATCGCGGGTCGCATCGTCATAAACCAAGTCGAAGGCGAGCCCTCCGCCGCCCGCGCCGGCCAGCGCGCAGCGGACGAGCTTGCACCCTTTCTGTGCGGAGACCGCGGTTTCGGCTGCCGCCGCGACCGCGTCGATGGACTTGGCCGACGCCTCGCCGCCGATGGCAAGGTAGAGCGTCACACGACGCGCCTTAGCCTCGGCCATGTTGTGAATCTCGCGCTCGAGCAGCTTGGTGTTGGCCATGATCAGCTGCTCGCCGGTGATCGAGCGCAGCCGCGTCGTCTTGAGGCCGATCCGCTCCACGGTCCCGGTGCTGTTGTCGTAGCGGATCGTGTCGCCCTTCTTGAACGGCTTGTCGAACAGGATCGAAAGCGCCGCGAACAGGTCGGCGAAGATGCCCTGAGCGGCGAGGCCGATCGCGATGCCACCGATTCCCAGGCCCGCCACGAGCGCGGTCACGTTCACGCCCAGATTGTCGAGGATCAGGATCAGCGCGATCGCGAACAAGGTGACGCTGACCAGCAGGCGGATGATCGCCATCGCATTACCGAGCGCGCCCGAGCCGTTCTCGACCGCGACCTTGCGCCCGATCAGGCCGAGGATCAGCTCGCGGCCCCAGACGGCGCCCTGGAGCGCGAAGGCGATGACGAAGGCGATGTCGAGCAGCCGTTCGATCTTGTGCGGCAGTTCGGCGTAGGTTCCGACGACGTCGGCGGCGGCGAGGACCATGAAGGCGAGGCTCGTCCTGGCGAACACCCGCCCAATGACCGACCGCCAGCCCCAGCCTTCGGGATCGCGGCTCACGGTCGACCGGCCGAACTCGCGCAGGATCAGCATCGCCGCGACGAGCGCCGCGGCGACGGCGATGCCGATCATCAGCCCGTCACGGTTCGCTTCGAACCAGCTCGCAAGGCTATTCACCCCCATGCGGCCGTTCTTGGCCGCGACCGTGCGCTCAATCAAGCAGCGGCGGCGCGGTCGCTGCCATTCGCGGCGGCTTTTGCCTTGCGCTTGCGGCGCCGCTTCCCGTTTTGTGCAAGGAACTCCAGCAGCCCGACTTCGGCGCTCGAAAGCCGCTTGCGTCCGCTCGGCCGGTCCATTCCGGCGAGCGGATCGCGCGGGTCCTCCTTCACCGCTTCGAGCAGCTTCGGGTGGACATAGGATTTGCGGCTGATCGCCGGCGTGTTGCCCAGCGCTTCCGCCACCGGTTCGACCACGGTCTTGACGCTGATCCGCGCGTTTTCCGCTTTCTTCAGCATCTGCTCGAACGCGATCACGCTCGCGCTCCAGGTGCGGAAATGCTTGGCCGTGAACGCGTCGCCGGTCGCCTCCCTGATATAGTCGTTGACGTCGCTCGACGTGACCGGCTTCGGCTCGCCGTCGCCGTTGACATACTGGAAGAGCATCTGGCCGGGCAGGTCCTGGCAGCGTTTGCAGATGCGCTTCAGGTTCGTGTCGGTGATCTTCACCTCGTGGACGATCCCGTGCTTGCCGGTGAATCGCATCATCAGCCCGTGTCCGGTTCGCCTGAGATGCCGCGTGCGCAGCGTGGTCGCCCCGAAACTCTTGTTTTCTTTCGCATATTCCTCGTTGCCGATGCGGATATGCTCGGTATCGAGAAGCCGGACCACGGCAGCGAGAACCGCCTCCCGGGTGAGGTTGCGGTGCCTGAGCTCGCGCTCGACCCGGCGCCTGAGGCGCGGAAGCGCTTTTCCGAACTCGAGCAGCCCTTCATATTTGGCGCTCTCCCGCTTCTCGCGGAACTCGGGATGGTAGCGATATTGCTTGCGCCCGCGCGCATCGATCCCGGTCGCCTGGAGGTGGCCGTCGCGATCGGAGCAAAACCAGGCGTGCTCATAGGCCGGCGGCAGCCCGACCGCGTTCAGGCGATCGATCTCCTCCCGGTCGGTGATCCGCTTTCCGTCCGAATCGAAATAAGCCCAGTACCGGCCCATCCGCTTCCGGCTGATTCCCGGTTCCGTGTCGCTGCTGTGCCGTAACAACGCCTTCACTCGTCTCCTTGATGGGTCTAAGCGAGCGAGCGAGCGGGCGAGTTCCTGAAGAGAGATGGAAGGAGTCCTGCCGATGCAAATTCCCGACTCACGAGTCCTGATCGTGGCCACCAACGGCTTCGAGGAATGGGAGCTGTTCGGACCCCGCCAGATCCTGCAGGACCGCGGTGCCGAGGTCGTGCTCGCGTCGCTCACCCGCGATCCCATCGAAGCGACGGTCCATGACAAGCCCGGCAAGTCCATCCGCCCCGACCTTCTGATCGAGGAGGCGAACGCCGACGATTTCGATGCGCTCATCCTCCCCGGCGGAGTCCGCAATCCCGATCAGCTGCGGCTTCACGGCGACGTAATCGCGCTGATCCGCCTGTTCGCCGAGCAGGGAAAGCCGGTGGGCGCCATCTGCCACGGCCCCTGGCTGCTGATCGAGGCGGATCTGGTCCGCGACCGCACGGCGACGAGCTGGCCGTCGATCCGCACCGACCTGCGCAACGCCGGTGCGACGGTGGTCGACGAGCCGGCCGTGATCGACGGGAATATCGTCACCAGCCGCAATCCCGACGACGTCGAGGCGTTCACCAATGCGCTCATCGACCTTATCGAGAACGAGCCGGCGGTCGAGCAGATCGACGAGCCGAGCGAGCTTCCCGCCTAACTCTATCGCAACCATTTTGCGGCTATTGCGGCGCCCATGCAGGCGGGATCGGTCGCGCTGATCGAAGAGAACGTGGACCGGGCGGCTTCGGCGCTGTTCGCGGCCGCCGCTGGCTATGCGGTCTATGCCGCGCTCGCGGGGCATAATGCCCAGCTCCTGTCCGCCATCGAGGCCGCGTCAGCCGCAGCCCTCGCTTATTGGCTGTGCCTTCGCGCGCTCGGCGCCGTGCAGCCGGAGAAGCGGCGGCTGCCGGTACCGGTATTCGATGTCCGCCAGATCGAGGAAGCGGAGCCCCCGGAGCTGCTTTTGACCGATACCTGGGATGAGCCGCCGGCGGTCGCCGAAGAGCCGCTGGTCCTCGATGACATTCTCGCCCAGCTCGGACCGGACTCGCGCGTCGTGCGCCTGTTCGATCCCTCGGCCATGCCCACGCCGGGGCAATTCAGCGCGCGGATCGATCGGCACCTGGCCGGAGGTTCTTCTGCAGCATCCGCGGAAGACGCTTCCCAGGCGCTTCGCGACGCGCTCGCCGAGTTGCGCCGGTCCCTGTCCTAATTCTCGCTGACGGTCAGCGCTTCGATCATTACTTCCGTCGAGCCGTCCGGCGCGCGCGTGGAATTTCCGATGCGCGTGATATCGGCGACGATCAGTCCGGGAATGCTGAACTCGGCATCCTCGAGGCCGGCACACATGCGATCCACGACTTGCGAAGAATCCCGTCCGGTGATCTTGAGGGCGATCTGATGGCGCTCGCCGGTAAAGGTCAGCGACTGCCAGTCGACCGAATGGACGTCGGTAAGGAGAATCCTATTTCGCTCCGATCCACCGCGCGCGATCAGCACCCGAACCAGGCTGGCGGCGGCTTGCGACATCGCCATCCGGCTCATTGCGCGCACTCCTCGAGGTAGGCGAGCACCCGCTCGACGGTACTGGGGCGGGGGTCGCGGCCCCTTCGGAGATCGAAAACAAATCGAGGATCTCCAACCGCTTCCCGACCAAAACGAGTGGCCGGCGTATCATTCTGACGCAAGAACTTTTCCACTTCTCGTAGCAAATGCACCTGTCATGTCCTTATCAAGTCTTCCGACTCGGCTTCACGTCCATTCCCAACGCATTTCCTACTTGTCTAGGGAGTTTCCTATCAGTACTAAGAGGTCATTAATGCTGCCGGATCCCCGTCTTGTCCTTGAGCGTCTGTGCGCGGAGCGCGGCGAAGACTTCGCCGGCCTGTCGCGCATGCTTGGGCGCAACGCGGCCTACATCCAGCAGTTCGTCCGCCGCGGCGTCCCCAAGCGGCTCAAGGAGGAGGAGCGGCGCAAGCTGGCGCGCTATTTCTCGGTCCCCGAGACCCTGCTCGGCGGTCCGCCGGAAAGCGAGGAGGCGCCGAGGGGCCTGCTCAGTGTCAAGCGCCATCCCGTCAGCGTATCCGCCGGCCCGGGCGCGGTGGTCACCGAAGAGCTCGGCAAGCCCTATTTCGCCTTCGACGAGCGCTGGCTGAAGGCGCTGACCCCGAGCCAGCCGTCAAAACTCTCGATCGTGCGGGTGGAGGGCGACTCCATGGCGCCGACGCTGAATCCCGGCGACGACATCCTCGTCGATTTAGGCGACGCGGCGGAGCGGCTCCGCGACGGTATCTACGTGTTGCGGATCGACGACGCCGTAGTGGTGAAGCGGCTGGCGCTGAACCCAACCAACCGCAGGCTGACGGTCCAGTCCGACAATCCCGCCTATCCCGACTGGCCCGATTGCAGCCTCGGCGACATCAAGGTGATCGGCCGGGTGATCTGGTCCGGGCGGCGGATCGTCTAGCGGCCGCGCCGCGCCTTATCGATCAGCCACGTCGCAACCGCGAGCACGACCCCGATCGCAAGCCCGATCAGCACGCCCTTCAGCGGGTTGCGGATCGATAGCCCGTAGACGAAGCCGAGAAGGAGGAAGAGGGCGAGGAAACATCCCCCGGCGCGGGTGCGGCTGCCTTGCATGGGGGAGCCAATGGCAGAGGCTCGTGCAATGCGCCAGCGGCTCAGGCCGGGAAGTTCATTCTCCGCAGTAGCAGGGTGAAGCGCGGATCGGGCCTCAGCGGTTCGAGTAGATTGTCGGTCTTCGCCGCGTTCAGGCCTGGATCACGGACCGCCCATGCGCGGTCGAGCGCGGCGAAGGCGCGGTCCTTCTCGCCGCGTTGCGCGAAAATCTCCGCATATTGGTAATCGGCGGTATCGCCATAGAGCTGCTGCAAACGCGCGATCGCCTGATCCGAGGCCGTCAGATCCGCACGACGAGCGGACAGCATTGCTTCTCCTACAAGGCGGCCGAGGAAATCTTTAGGGGTCTTCGCCAATTCGGAGGCAGCTTCCTCATACTGTCCGCTGAGCATCAGCGTGTAAGCTAGTGCCGTCCGGTCGAGCGCCCTTGCCGGCGCCAGCTGCAGCGCCTTTCGGCGGGCGCCAGCCGATTGAGAATTTCGGCCGAGAACCCCGAGCGCATAGGCTTGGGCGGAGTAGGTGTCGGGATTGAGCGGATCGCGAGCCTCCGCCTGATCGGCGACCGCCAGTGCAGCGTTTTCATTCCCAATCAGTGCGAGAAAACCGCTGTACAGCATCAGAATGATTGCGTCGGTGCCGGGTAGCGCACGAGCCTTCGCGAATTCGGCCCCGGCGCCGGCGACATCCAACGCATTCATCAAGATAAAGGCGAGCACGCCGTGGGCGTCTGCGAGGTCGGGCTCCAGTGCGATGGCCTGGCGAGCGAGGGCGGCTGCCGGCGCAAAATCGAAGCGAGCGCCCTTGGGCGAGAATGCGCCAATCAGTTCGTTCAGCGCGGCGGCCTTCGCGCCATAAGCGATCGCATATTTCGGATCGAGTGCGATGGCGCCGTCGAACGCGGCCAGCGCGGACCTAAGCGCTTGTTCCGAATCTTCCGATGAAAGTCGCGCCAGGCCCTTGAGGTAAAGGTCGTGCGCCGCGGGATTCGCGGTTCCGCCAATGGTCAGCTGCGCCTTCATCTCTTTTCCAAGCGCGACGCTCATCGCTTCAGCCACGTTCTGCGCGATATCGCTCTGGATTCCGAGCACGTCGCCGGGCGCGCGATCATAATCCTGTGACCAGCGCTCGAGGCCGTTGCTGCCCTTGATGAGTTGCGCGCTGACTCTGATCATCGTCGGTGAGCGGCGCACGCTTCCCGTGAGGATATTGGCGACACCGAGCTTTTTCGCCGCGGTTTCCGCATCGTCCGACTTGACTGCTTCGGAGGATGTGCGGCCCACCACTTGAAGCCCGATCCGCGCAAGAGCACTCCTGATCTCCTCGGCGACGCCGTCCGAAAAATAGGCCTGCGCGGGATCGCCGCTGAGGTTTTCAAAGGGCAGGACCGCAATGCTCGCCGATCCGGCACCCGATTGCGGCTTGAAGAGAAACCAGCCGCCCGCGCCGGCCGCGGCGAGCGCTGCGATCGCGCTCGCGGCGATCACGGACCGCCGGTCGACGCTCGGAGCTTGAATGGAGCGAGGAGCGGCCGCACCGCCGACAATCCTTCGAACTGCGGCGAGCACGGCCTCGTATCGCCGGTCCGATCGATTGCCGCGCCAACCTGTCAATGCCACTGCCTGAGTCTCGCCGAAGCCGAGCGGGAGATGGACGTTGTCGATCGTCACCGGCACATAAACATGACGCTCCTGCGCGCGCGTGGCCTCGTCCTGGACGAACGTGCCTTCGGGCGTCACCGAGCGTTCGCTCCAGACGACGATCACGCATCTGGCGGCATTGAGCTCCGCCTCGATCGCGTGGCGCCAGGCGGTGCCGCCGCCGATCTGCTCGTCCCACCAAACCGAATAGCCATCGGCCTGAAGCGCCTCCACCAGCGGCTTGATCCGCCGACGGTCTTCCGCCTTGTACGACACGAATATGTCGGCCATCGGAGGCTCCCCTGGGCGATTCTAACATGTTCAATGGATTGTTGACGATATTTGTCGGCAGTCGCGAAACGGTGCGCCGCTATGAGGGACGGATGGACGCTCCCTTCATCCATGGCCGCCTTGCCCTCGCCGACGCTTCGGACCTGATCGAACGCTACGGCGACGATGCCGTGCTCGAGGCGGCGATGCGCGCCGAGCGCAGCCGCGACGACGGCAATGTCGTGCGCTTCTGCCATTGGCGGCACATCGAGCGGCTGATCGTGACGCTGAGCTGCGACGAGGTTCGCGGAACCGTCCACTAATCGTCAGCGGCCGCAAGCCGGACAGACTGGCGCCGTTCAGGAGGGGTGGGTAAGGCTGACCACCTGATGAGCGGGCGGGGTCCAGTGTCGGGCGCAGCGGGGCTGCTGTGCGCGGCCGGCAGCTTCGCCCTGTCCGCCGCGCCCCTCGCCGCGCAGACCCCTCCCGCGACCCCGCCGCCGGCCTCGCCGCCGCCGCAGCCGGGGGAGCTGGATCCGAACGCGCCGCTGGCGCCCATGCCCGATCTCGGCGTCGAATGGCCCGATCTCAACGCGAGGGACACGACGCTTTCGCCGCAACCGGCAGCGCCGCCTTCGCAACCGAGCCGCGCCGGGACCACCGAGGCGACGGGGACCATCCGCTACACGCTCGACGTCGAAGGTCTCGCGTCGGTCGCCGGCGCCGAGGACCTGCTCAAGGCCTTTCGCCAGCAGTCGACTTTGGAAGCCGAGCGCAAGCATCCCGCCAACGCGGCCCAGATCGGCCGCCGCGCCAATGCCGACGCCGATCTGCTCGCGCAGTTGCTCCGAAGCCAGGGATATTACGATGCCTCCGTCGACCCGCGGACCGAGCGCAGCGGCGACGGCCTCCGGGTCATCCTGGCCGCCGATCCCGGGGCCCAGTACCGCTTCGCCTCGGTCGAGCTGCCCGGCCTGGACGCTGCCGGCACCGACGCCGCCGCGCTTCGCGCCGCCTTCGCGGTCAAGCCTGGCGATCCGGTCATTGCGCAGAAGGTGATCGCCGCGGGTGTCGCGCTCACCACGGCGCTCGGCGAAGATGGCTTCGCCGAGGCAAAACTCGGCGACCAGGACATCGAGGTCGATCACCGCACTCACCTCGCGGCGCTGAAGCTTCCAGTGGACCCCGGACCTGTCGCCCGCTTCGGCGTGATCCGGGTCAGCGGACGGCCACCGTTCAGCGCGCGTCACGTCGGCATCATCGCCCGATTCAGGACCGGCGACCGGTTTGAGCGCTCCAAGATCGACGATTTGAGGCGCGCTCTGATCGCGACCACGCTGGTCGCCAATGCCGACATCCGCCTGATCCCGGTCGAAGGGGGCCGCGTCGTCGACCTCGACGTTCGCCTCGAGCCCGCGCCGCAACACACGATCGCCGGCGACATCGGCTACGGCACGGGGCAGGGCGCGCTGATCGAGGCGACGTGGACCGACCGAAACTTCTTCAATCCCGAAGGCGCGCTGACCCTGCGCGGGATCGCAGGCACCAGCGAGCAGCTAGCCGGAGTCGAGTTCCGCCGCTCCAATTTCGTCCAGCGCGATCAGACGCTCGACCTGCAGTTCACCGCGTCGCACCAGAAGTTCGATGCGTTCGAGGCGAAAACCATCCTTCTCGACGGCCATATCGAGCGTCTCAGCAATTTCATCTGGCAGAAACAGTGGACGTGGAGCTACGGCGCGCAGCTCCTCGCGACCGACGAGAATGGCGTGTTCAGCCCCGACGGCCAGAAGGACACCCGCACCTTCTTCATCGCCGCGGTCCCGCTGACCCTCGGCTATGACGGAAGCGACAATCTGCTCGACCCGACTCGCGGGTTCCGACTGAACGGCTGGATCAGTCCCGAATATTCGGGCCATGGGAAGAGCCTGACCTACGGCCGGTCGCAGATCGACGCTAGCGCTTACTATCCGGCGAGCGACCGGGTCGTCGTCGCCGGCCGAGTCCGGGTCGGCACGATCCTCGGCGCGAGCTCGTTCGACCTGGCGCCGTCGAGACGCTTCTACTCGGGCGGTGGGGGCTCCGTCCGCGGCTACGGCTTTCAGCAGCTCGGGCCCAAGGATGCGCAGGGCGATCCGATCGGCGGTCGCGGGCTCGCCGAATTTGCGCTCGAGACCCGCATACGCCTGAAGCAGTTCGGCGGTAATTTCGGGATCGTGCCCTTCTTCGACGGCGGCTCGCTCACCACCAAGGCGATGCCGGGCTCGGGCCAGTGGCGCTTCGCGGTCGGCGCGGGCGTGCGCTATTATTCGAGCTTCGGTCCGATCCGCGTCGATCTCGGCTTCCCGCTCGATCGGCAGAAGGGCGACGGACCGTTCGCGGTCACCGTCTCGCTCGGACAGGCCTTCTGATGGCCGAAGCGGTCGCCGAGCACGCCGAAGCCGCGCCGTCACGCGTCCGCCTCAGGCGTGACTGGCGCTGGCGCCTGCTCGACGAGCTGTTCGCTTTGTTCGTCGCCTTCCTGTTCCTGCTCGCAGCGCTGCTCGTCCTCCTCGACAGCGCGCCCGGTCACCGCTTCATCGTCGACCAGCTCGGCAAGTTCGAAACGGCGTCGGGCCTGCGCATCCACATCGGCCGTATCGACGGCTCGATCTTCGGCAAATCGCAGCTCCACAACGTCACCGTCGCGGACCCGAACGGCGTCTTCCTGACCGCGCCCGACATCGAGCTCGACTGGACTCCCGGCGCGTGGCTCGAAAACAAGCTCAGCATCGCCAGCATCACCGCGGATCGGGTCACGCTGATCCGCCTGCCCAGGCTCAAGCCGAGCACGAAGAAGGGCCCGATTCTTCCCGGCTTCGACATCCACGTCGGCGAGCTTCGGATCAACCGGCTCGACGTCGGCCCTGCGGTCAGCGGACGCCCACGCAGCGGCCGCCTGTGGGGCAAGGCCGACGTCCACTCCGGCCGGGCGCTCGTCGAATTGAAGGCGCTGATGAACAACGGGGGCGACCGGATCGCCTTCCACCTCGACGCCGAGCCCGACCGCAACAAGTTCGAAGTCGCCGCGCGTGTGATTTCGCCTGCCGATGGCCTCGTCCCGGCGCTGATCGGAACCAAGCGGTCGATCGACCTGGCTCTGGGCGGGAACGGCAGCTGGAGCCGGTGGCGCGGAACCGCGGCGCTTGACCTCTCGGGCCGCCCGACCGCGCGGCTGGCGCTGGGGGTCGACCACGGCCGCTACCGCCTTCAGGGCCGCTGGGGGCCGTCGCAATTCCTCACCGGCAAGCTCCAGCGCCTGACGGTGCCGATGGTGACGATCCGCGGCGACGCCACGCTGAAAGACCGCGTTCTCGACGGCGAGCTGACCGCTGCCTCGCCGGAGCTTCATGCGGTCGCCAAGGGCGCGGTCGACCTCGCGAAGAACCGCTACCGCGGCATGCGGCTCGGAATCGACCTGGTGAAGCCGCCCGCGCTGTTCCCGAACATGACCGGCAGGAACGTCCGGATGCTGTGGACGCTCGACGGCCCCTTCGCCACCGCCGATTATTCCTATCGCCTGACCTCGGACTATGTGCAGTTCGACAATAATGCGTTCGTCGGGCTTCACGCGGAGGGGCGGGGGCGCCTCACGCCCTGGCCGATGCGGGTGCCGATCCGCCTGTCCGCCCGTGCCATCACCGGAATCGGCGACGTCGCCGGCGCGATGCTCGCCAATCCGAGCATCGAGGGATGGCTCAGCGTCACGCCGAAGTTCGTTCGCGGCGACGGCCTCACGCTCACCAGCGCACGGTGGAACGGCAAGATCTCGGTCCTGATCGACCTCGTCAGTGGCCAGTTCCAGGTCCTGCTGTCGGGCGCGATGCAGCGCTACCTGATCCCCGGCCTCGGGATCGTCGACGTGACGACCGACCTCAAGGTCGTGCCTGGCCCGAACGGCCACGGCAGCCACGTGATCGGTACGGCCAAGGCCTGGGTGAGACGCCTCGACAACAGCTTCTTCCGCGATCTCACCGGCGGGCTGCCGTCGCTCACGACCAACCTCGAGCGCGGCAATGACGGGATCGTCCATTTCACCAACCTGCAGCTCTATTCGCCCAGGCTGAGGCTGTCGGGCGCCGGCGAGCGGTTCAAGGACGGCACCTTCCACATCGTCGCGACGGGGCGGCAGGCGAAATACGGCCCGCTGAAGATGGTCCTCGACGGCCACATCGAACGGCCGCGGGTCGACCTGTTCCTCGAGCGGCCCAACGATGCGCTCGGTATCCGGGCGATGCACCTGCTGCTCGACCCGATTCCCGCCGGGTACAATTATCGCGCCAGCGGCGGGTCGAAGCTCGGCCCGTTCACCAGCAACGGCCAGATCCTGCTCCCGCACAACGCGCCGACCGTGATCGCAATCGCGTCGCTCGATGCCGGCGGCGCGCATGCGAGTGGAAGCCTTCGTTCCGACCCCGGCGGCTTCAGCGGCCGACTGACTCTCGCCAACGGCACGCTCGGCGGGACCCTCGACTTCTCGCCGGTCTCCGGCGCGCAGCGCATCGACGCGCACCTGACGGCCGCCAACGCCAATTTCCCCGGCGCGTTCGCGGTGAAAAGCGGCCGGGCCGACGGGGTCATCGTCCTCGCCGACGAGCAGACCACGATCGAGGGCAATGTCGATGCGCGCGGGGTCGACACTGCCGGGATGACGCTCGCGCGGCTCACCGCCAATGCGCGGCTGATCAACGGCGCCGGCCAGGTCCGCGCCCAGTTCGCCGGCCGCCGCGGCGCCAACTTCGACTTCTCGACCCTAGCGGACGTGTCGCCCGACAGCATCCGCCTGACCGGCAACGGCCACATCGGCCGCGAGCCGCTCGTGCTCAACCAGCCCGCC
>DATNFJ010000049.1:0-40411 GCA_035606455.1 Sphingomicrobium sp. | reverse complement strand
GTCCGCACCGGCATAGCCGTCGTTCGCCGGATCGGAATAGATGAGGCAGCCGACCGCGCCATGCTCCTGCGCGAGCTTCGGCTTGAGCCCGCGCCAGCCGGCGCCGTAGCGCGCGAGGACGATCTTGCCGCGAACGTCGATGCCGCGCTGGGCGAGCGCGTCATAATCGTCGGGCATTCCGTAATTGACGTAGACCACGGGCGCGGTGACGTCGCCGTCGCCCTGGTAGGCGACATAGGGCGGCAATGCGCGCGCGATATTCTCCGGCGTGGTGCTGGGGTCCGCCGGTACCGGCGGCTCCTGCCCGCCGAGCGTGATGTGCTCGGGCGCGATCAGCTCGAGCGTGGTCGAGATCGGCGTCGGATAGAGGACGTCGAACTGCTCGATATGCGCGTCCCAGCCGAACTGCTTGAACATCGCCAGCTGGAATTCGGCATTGGCCTTGTCGTGGGGCGAGCCGACATGGTTGGGCTCCGACGACATCTGCTGCAGCCACTGCATCTGCTCGGCGGGGTTGATGAGCGCGTCGAAATTCTTCTCCAGCGCCTGCGGGCCCGCAGGCGGCGCGCCGACCGCGGGCGCGGCGGCGAGAATGAAAGCGGCGGATGCGAGCAGCGCAATTCTGTTCAATGTCATCGTTTCAGAAGTCCCCACCCCAGAATGAGCGTGGCCGTCGTCGCCACCAGATCGAGTATGATGAGCCCGAGCACGACCGTGCCGGCGCCCTTCGCGAATTTTCGGAGAGTCAGCTGTTTCATTCTGTTCAAGCCTTCCCCGCAATTGCGAGCGCCACGGCCCGGACAACGCCTTTTGTATTGCCGAGCACGTATTTGTTCCAGAAACGAAGCAGGCGATAACCCTCGCCTTCGATGAAGCGGGTTCGCGCTTCGTCGTACGCGCAGGCAGCGGCGTGCCGACCACCATCAACTTCGATGACGATCTTCGCAGCATGGGAAGCGAAGTCGGCGTAGTAGCGGCCGAGCGGAACCTGCTTGCGCCAATGAAGCTCCGGAAGCGCGTCGCGCAAGACACGCCACAGAATACGTTCCGCATCGGTCATTCTACGGCGCAGATGACGTGCGCGCTGAATTGCGCCAGCCTCAAGTCCAAGTCGTTTCAAGCCCTCCCCCTTGTGGGGAGGGTTGGGTGGGGGCGCGGCATCGGCGGGAGCCGATGACGCCAGCAAAAGATTCTCTTGGCCGGCAGACGCCGGCCGCCCCCCTCCTCGATCCTCCCCCACAAGGGGGGAGGAGGAAACGGCGCCGCTCACTGACAAGCCAGGCACTCGTCGTAGTCGGTGGTGCTCGCCAGCGGGATTTCCTTTAGCTCCGGCGTGTTGTCGGCTTCGACGCCGCCGGCGAAGCCTGCGCGCTGCACGGATTTCGAGCGCAGGTAATAGAGGCTCTTGATGCCAAGCTCCCAGGCGCGGAAGTGCAGCATCATCAGGTCCCACTTGTCGACGTCGGCCGGGATGAAGAGGTTCAGCGACTGCGCCTGGTCGATATAGGGCGTGCGGTCGGCGGCGAGCTCGATCAGCCAGCGCTGGTCGATCTCGAAGCTGGTCTTGAACACGTCCTTTTCCTCCTGGCTGAGGAAGTCGAGGTGCTGGACGCTCCCGCCATTCTCGAGGATCGAGTTCCACACGTTCGGGCTGTCCTTGACCTTGGTCTCGAGCAGCTTCTCAAGATACGGGTTCTTGATCGAGAAACTGCCCGACAGCGTCTTGTGCGTGTAGATGTTGGCCGGGATCGGCTCGATGCACGCGCTGGTGCCGCCGCAGATGATCGAGATCGACGCGGTCGGAGCGATCGCCATCTTGCAGCTGAAGCGCTCCATCACGCCCATATCGGCCGCGTCGGGGCAGGGGCCGCGCTCCTTGGCGAGCATCATCGAGGCCTGGTCGACCTGGGCGCGGATATGCTTGAAGATCTTGAGGTTCCAGCTCTTCGCCATTGCCCCTTCGAACGGGATCGAGCCCGCCTGGAGGAAGGAGTGGAATCCCATGACCCCGAGGCCGACGCTGCGTTCGCGTTCGGCGCTGTACTTGGCGCGTGCCATCTCGTCGGGCGCCCGGGCGATATAGTCGGAGAGCACGTTGTCGAGGAAGCGCATCACGTCCTCGATGAACTGCTTGTCGCCGTTCCACTCGTCCCAGGTTTCGAGGTTGAGCGAGGAGAGGCAGCAGACCGCGGTGCGGTCCGCGCCGAGATGGTCCTTGCCGGTCGGAAGCGTGATTTCCGAGCACAGGTTCGACGTCGAGACCTTGAGGCCGAGATCGCGGTGATGCTTGGGCATCGCCTTGTTCACCGCGTCGATGAAGATGATGTACGGCTCGCCCGTCGCGAGGCGGGTCTCGACCAGCTTCTGGAACAGCGAACGCGCGTCGACGCTGCCGCGCACGCTGCCGTCCTTCGGCGACTTCAATTCGAACTCGGCGCCGTCGCGCACCGCCTGCATGAACTCGTCGGTGACGAGGACTCCGTGGTGGAGGTTCAGCGCCTTGCGGTTGAAGTCGCCCGAGGGTTTGCGGATTTCGAGGAACTCCTCGATCTCCGGGTGCGCGATGTCGAGGTAGCAGGCGGCCGAGCCGCGGCGCAGCGAGCCCTGGCTGATCGCCAGGGTCAGGCTGTCCATCACCCGGACGAAGGGGATGATTCCGCTGGTCTTGCCGTTGAGGCCGACCGGCTCGCCGATGCCGCGCACGCGGCCCCAGTAGGTGCCGATGCCGCCGCCGCGCGAGGCGAGCCAGACATTCTCGTTCCACGTGCCGACGATGCCTTCGAGGCTGTCGGAGACGCTGTTCAGATAGCAGCTGATCGGAAGGCCGCGGCCGGTCCCGCCGTTCGACAGCACCGGAGTCGCCGGCATGAACCACAGGCGCGAGATGTAATCGTAGACCCGCTGCGCATGGGCTTCGTCGTCGGCGTAGGCCGCGGCGACGCGCGCGAACAGGTCCTGGTTGCCTTCGCCCGGGAGAAGGTAGCGGTCGCGCAACGTCTCCTTGCCGAACTCGGTCAGGAGCTCGTCGCGCGCGGCGTCCGTCTTCACGTCGAACCGCGGCGCGTGAACCGACTTGCTGCTCGACGTCGTGGTGCCGACGTCTTCGCTGGGAACCTCACTGCCAGTGGAAAAATCCATGTCGCTTCCCCGTCCTTCTTCGGCCCTGTCGAGGACCGCTTGTTCCCCAATTGTTCGACTCGGAGCCATGTCGGCAACCCTAGCCGTTTTTCGCGCTCGACGGGGCTTTTTCACGCCCATCCCCTGTGGAAATCGGGGACGAGTTCGCCCGCCGCCGGAATATAGGGATTCCGGCGCTGGAACGCTAGGTATTGAGTGTTCCCCCCTCTCGCGCTGCTAGATATTGTGCCTAAACTCGGACCGAACGCAAGGCGGTAAATGCGCTGACAACAGAAAATCCTGTGGATTTGCGGCGGCGCAACAGTCGCGGCCGCCGCGCCGCGGTAACCAAATGCCTCCATCTTTCCGCAACCACGCCGGCGCAGCCTTGGCCGCGAAGTCAGTCCCAACCGTCAGTTGTGGGAGGTTCGCATGGCAAGATCGATGGCGGCGATCGCGCTGCTGCTCTTCGCAAGCGCGGGCGTGGCGGCGACCAACGGCAACGGCAATGCGTCCCTGCCGGCGGCCGGGCGGCTGGCCGCGACCGTTCGGGCGGGGCATCCGAACTACGTCAGCGGCGGCTGGGTTTGCCCGCCGGGCTTCGCGTGGCGCAACGCAGGCAGGCAGGACTGGCTGTGCGTCGACCCGGCCGAGGCGCGGCGAATTGCGCGGGAAAACCAGGATGCGGCGGCGAGGGCGGTGCGCGGGCCGGACGGAACTTACACCTGTCCATCGGGGCTGGTGAGGCGGGCCGCGTCGAGCGACGACGACGTGTGCGTCGACCCCGCGCGGGGAGCGATGGTCCGGGAGATGAACCTGGCGCTGTTCGACGTCCATTGACGCCAGCGGCGCGGTTGCCGCCGCTGTCACAGTCCCGTAATCGAACTGCCGCACAATAGCGGCAGCGATGTTCCGATGACCGAGGCGATTGCCTATCCGTCTGCGCTGCTCGAGGGATTGAGCGAGCCTGGAGTGATCGCGCTCGACGGGCGCGTGCTCGCGTCCAACTCGGCGGCCCGCGACCTGCTCGGCGCCGACATCGACGGCGAGCCGCTCGATCATGTCATTCCGCATCCGGCCGCCGTCGAGGCGTTGGAACGGATCGGCAGCGACGAGCTCGAAGAGGTTGAGCTTACCGGCCTCGGCGAATCCCGGCGCCACTGGCTGATGCGCACGGCGCCGCTGACCGACGGGCGATGGCTGATCCGCTTCGTCGACCGCAGCGAAGCCCGCGCCGCCGAGCAGATGCGGGTCGATTTCGTCGCCAACGCCAGCCACGAGCTGCGGACTCCGCTGTCGACCCTGATCGGCTACACCGAGACGTTGCGCGAGCAGGGCGAGCATATCGACGGCGAGACCCGCGAGCGCTTCCTTTCGGTGGTTCACGACGAGGCTCGGCGGATGCAGCGGATCGTCGAGGATTTGATCTCGCTGTCGCGGATCGAGGCGGAGAAGTTCACCGCGCCTACGGAAGCGGTCGACCTCAAGCCGCTGATCGAGCAGGCGCTGAGCGGGGTCCAGCGGATCGCCGACGAGCGCGGGTCGAGGCTCGTTCGCGAAGTCGATGCAGACCTGCCGGCAATCGCGGCCGACCGCGGGCAAATCCTGCAGCTGCTCGACAATCTGATCACCAACGCGTTGCGCTATGGCGAGCCCGGTACGCCGGTCACGGTGTCGGCGCATGCCGAGGGGCCGTTGGTCCACCTCGCGGTCGCCGACCAGGGCGAGGGCATCGCACCCGAGCATGTGAAGCGGGTGACCGAGCGCTTCTACCGAGTCGACACGAGCCGCAGCCGCTCGCTCGGCGGGACCGGGCTCGGGCTGTCGATCGTCAAGCATATCGTCGAACGCCATCGCGGCCGGCTGCTCATCGACAGCGAGCTCGCGCGCGGCACCACCGTCCACGTGCTGCTGCCGGTTTCATAAAAGTGTCACGTAGCGGAGCTAGGGGCGCGTGACGTGAGCAACCCGAAGCTCCTGCTCGTCGAGGACGACCGCGCGCTCTCCGACCTCCTCATCTGGCATTTCGAGCGCGCCGGATTCCAGGTTCGGCGGACGGGAGACGGCGAAGAGGCATTGCTGCTCGCCGAGGAAGAGCAGCCGGACATCGTCATTCTCGACTGGATGATCGAGGGCATCTCGGGCCTCGAAGTGTGCCGACGGCTGCGGCGCAAGGAGCGCACCGGCAACGTGCCGATCATCATGCTGACGGCGCGCGGCGAGGAGAGCGACCGGATCCGCGGGCTCGACACCGGCGCCGACGATTATGTGACCAAGCCTTTCAGTCCGCGCGAACTGTTGTCGCGAGTGACGGCGGTGCTTCGCCGCGTACGGCCGGCGCTTGCCGGGGAGACGCTGACCTATGCCGACATCGAGATGGATGTCACCGCGCACAAGGTGCGGCGTGGCGGCAAGCCGGTCCAGCTCGGACCCACCGAGTTCCGCCTGCTGCGGCACCTGCTTGAGCAGCCGGGCCGGGTCTTCTCGCGCGAGCGCTTGCTCGATGCGGTCTGGCAGCACGATCCCGACATCGACGCGCGCACCGTCGACGTCCACGTCCGGCGCCTCCGCAAGGCGCTGAACGAGGGCGGGCGGGCGGACCTGATCCGGACGGTGCGGTCAGCGGGCTATTCACTCGACGCGGAAGGCTGAGCGCTGTCACGAGACTGAAACATCGGCGACACTTGGCCGTCAGATACGCTCCGTAGAACGGGTGCATGGCCTGGCTCCCTCCCCCCGTTCCCGCGATCGAGTTCAACCTGTCGAGCACCGGCATGTCCAAGGGGATCGCGCAGACGACAGGGCCGCAATTCATCGCTCGCGGCGAACTGGCGTTCGGCGCGATCTACCTCGGCGGCTACATCAAGAATGTCGATGCATCGACTTCAGACGCCGAAGCGGCTGCGCTGATCGGCGTCCGAACCAAGGCGGCAGGGTTCGATCTTGCCGCCAGCGCCGCGTGGAAGCGGGCAGTCGATCCCGCTCCGGGGTCTGACCGCAACGCGCTCGAGGTCAGTGGCTCGGTAAGCCGAAAGATCGGCCGGCTCACGCCGAAAGCGTCCGTAGTCTGGAGCCCCGACGATCTCGGCGGCACCCGATCGACGGTGTTCGCCGAAGCGGGCGCAAGCTACCGCTTCTCGCAAGCTTTCTCGGCAAGCGCCGCCTTCGGCCGGCGCGAGCGCCAGGGCGGCGCGAATTACGATGCGTGGAACGCCGGGCTGACCTGGGATGCGTCGAAGCACCTGTCGGTCGACCTGCGATACTATGACACCAACGCGGGAAGCGCTCAGCCCTTCAGGGCGCGCGCGGTCCTTTCAGCCAGAGCGAGGTTCTAGCATGAGTGAAAGCATCTCCGGCGCGGAGCCGCTCAGCCGATTGCCGCACGCAGCCGGCTACACTAAGCCCCATACCGCGAAGACAGGGGTAAGTATGTTCAACTGGTTCCAGGCCCTCCTGCCGAGGACCGGCGATTTCTTCGGCATGTTCGAGCGGCACGCGGCGACTCTGGTCGCGGCCGCCGACGCGCTTCGGGAGCTGGTCGACGGGCATTCGGCGCCGACGGAGCAGATCGCCGAGATCAACCGCCGGGAGCATGAGGCCGACGACATCATCCGCCAGGTGCTTCGGACCGTGCGACAGACCTTCCTGACGCCGTTCGACCGCGGCTCGATCACCTCGCTGATCGGCAAGATGGACGACGCGATCGACGAGATGCAGGACACGGCGCGCGCAATCGCTCTTTACGAACTGACGACCTTCGAGCCCGAGATGAAGCGGATGGTGAAGATCATCGTCGAGGCTGCCGACCTTACCCAGCAGGCCATCCCGATGCTCCGCGACATCAGCCGCAACGGCACCAAGATCCATGCGCTGACCGAGCAGATCGTGCACCTGGAAAGCGACGCCGACGTGGTCCACGCCGCCGGGCTCAAGAAGGCGTTCCAGCAGCATTCGGGGACGCCGATGCAGTTCATGGTCGCGCGCGAGATCTACAAGCATCTGGAGCGAATCACCGACGCGTTCGAGGATGTCGCGAACGAGATCGACGGCATTGTCATCGACCACGCCTGAGCGGGCCGACGAACCATGTATCACCTCGCCCTCCCGTTGCTGATCGGCCTGATCGTCGTCGCGCTGTGCTTCGACTTCCTCAACGGGCTTCACGACGCCGCCAACTCGATCGCAACCGTCGTCGGAACGCGGCTGATCAGCCCGGTGTGGGCGGTCGCCTTCGCCGCCTTCTTCAACTTCGCGGCCTACTTCCTGGCATTGAAATGGCCGTCGCTCCACAATGTCGCCGAGACGATCGGCAAGGGCCTCGTCGACAAGGACGTGGTCACTCCGGCCGTGGTGTTCGGAGCGCTGATCGGGGCCATGTTCTGGAACGTCGTCACCTGGCTGAAGGGCATTCCGTCATCCTCGAGCCATGCGCTGGTGGGCGGGATCGTCGGCGCCGGCATCGCCCATGCCGGCTTCCCGAGCATCCAGTGGATCGGGCTCAACAAGACCCTGGTCGCGATCGTCCTTTCGCCGCTGCTCGGCATGGTCCTGACGATGGGAATCATGCTGCTGACGAGCTGGCTGGGAGTCCGGGCGAGCGCGCGCGGCGCCGAGCGGACGTTCCGCGGCCTTCACCTCGTCTCGTCGGGAACGCTGTCGCTCAGCCACGGCCTCAACGACGCGCAGAAGACCATGGGGCTGATCACCGTGCTCTTATATTCGACCGGTTACCTGAACGGGAAATTCCACGTGCCCAACTGGGTCGCGCTCAGCTGCTACGTCGCGATGGGCTTCGGCACGCTGACCGGCGGCTGGCGGGTGATCGAGACGATGGGCACGCGGATCACCAAATTGTCGCAGCACCAGGGGTTCAGCGCGTCGGCCGGGGCCTCGGTGATGCTGTTCCTTGCCTCGTTCCTTGGAATCCCCGTGTCGACCACCCACACGGTGACCGGCTGCGTCATCGGCGCGGGCGCGGCGCGGCGGGCATCGGCGGTGCGCTGGGGAATCGCGGGTGACGTCGCGATCGCCTGGGTGATCACCATCCCGGCTTCGGCGATCGTGGCGGCGATCTTCTACTGGCTGGTCAGCGCCGATTTCGTTCGCGCCGGGATCGTCGTTGCAGCGATTGCCCTTCTTGGATGGTTGAGCACGCGCGCGGTGCAGCGCCACTTGCCCAAGGGAGAGCGTGCATGAATGCTCGAGTGACCGTCGCCCTGATGTCGCTGTTCGCACTTGGCGCCGCGCAGCCGGCGCACGTCGACGTGCAGCGGATGAGCGATATCACCAAGGTTCTGGCGTCCGACGAATTCCAGGGCCGCGCGCCGGGCACGCCGGGCGAAGACAAGACGATCCCTTATTTGATCGCGCAGTTCAAGGCCGCGGGGCTGGAGCCGGCCGGCGAGAATGGCGGCTGGACCCAGACAGTGCCAATGATCCACACGCAGCTGAAAACGCCGGTCAATGTATCGGTGACCCAGGCCGGGCAGACTCTGCCGCTCAAGTTCCCCGACGACGTCTATCTCGGCACTCGCCAGCCGGTCGATCGCGTCAGGATCGAGAACGCGCCGATGGTGTTCGTCGGTTACGGCGTGACGGCGCCGGAGCGCGGGTGGGACGATTTCAAGGGCGTCGACTTGCACGGCAAGGTCGCGGTGATGCTGGTCAACGACCCCGACTTCGAGGCTGCGCCGGGCGAGCCGGTCGCGGGCAAGTTCGGCGGCAAGACGATGACCTATTACGGCCGCTGGACCTACAAATATGAGGAAGCGGCGCGCCGCGGCGCGATCGCCGCGCTGGTCGTCCACGAGACCGACGCGGCCGGCTACCCATGGAAGGTGGTCGTGAGCCCGGCGGGCGAGAGCTACGCGATCCCGACGCGCGCGGGCCAGCCGAAGCCGGTGCTGCTGGAAGGCTGGATGCAGCAGCCGGTCGCCGCCGCGCTGCTGAAGCGTGCGGGGTACGATTACGACACGGTGAAGCGCGAGGCGCGGACAACGGCGTTCCGGCCGATCGACCTCAAGGCGAGTCTGTCGGCGGACATTCCCGTGACTGTCGCGCACATCACCAGCCACAACGTGCTCGGCAAGCTTAGCGGAACGACTTATCCAAACGAGATCGTCAGCTACGGCGGGCATTGGGATGCTTACGGCATCGGTCCGCCCGACGCACAGGGACGGACGATCCGGCCGGGCGCGGCGGACGATGCGCTGGGCTTGGCGGCGATGCTCGAGGATGCGCGGCTGTTCGCGAAGGGGCCCCGGCCGCAGCGGACCTTGCTGTTCGCGGCGTGGACGGGCGAAGAGCGCGGACTTCTCGGTTCCGAATATTATGCCGAGCATCCGCTGTACCCGATGGAGACCACGGTCGCGAACCTGACCTTCGACACGCTGCAGTGGAACGGCCCGGTCAAGGACGCCGTGCTGGTCGGCAAGGGCCAGAGCGGCGACATGGAGCGGCTGCTTGCCGACGCGGCGAGGGCGCAGGGCCGTTACGTCACCGACGAGAATCATCCCGAACGGGGGCTGTTCTACCGCGCCGACCATTTCTCGTTCGCCAAGCGCGGCGTGCCCGTGCTGCTCGATATGGCGCTCGCGGGGGCTTACGACATGGTGAACGGCGGCCGTCCGGCGGGCGAGCGCTGGCTCGATAACTTCACGTCCACTTGCTACCACCAGACCTGCGACAGCTGGTCGCCCACCTGGAACTTCGAGGGCGCGGCGCAGGAGGCGGAACTGTTCTACGCCATCGGCGCGCGGCTCGCGAACAGTCGCATCTGGCCGCAGTGGGAGGCGACGTCGGAATTCGCCAAGGTGAGGGCGCAATCCGCCGGTGCGCGTGCAGGCGCTGCAGGAAAAGGCGAACGCGGACGCTGACAGGGGAACCGGGCGGGCCTAACCCGGCTCTAATGATTCGCATGAGGGCAGCAGCACATCCGGTCCGCTCCGCCTGGGCGCTGCTGTTCGCGTTGATGCTGTCGCTTCGGCTGATCGGCTCGGCCGGATACATGCCCGTGCTGGATCACGGGTCACTGGCGCTGATGGCGTGCCCGGACGCGGAACTCAATGCGCCGTTGGCCCTTGGGACCATGCACCACCCAGGGCACATGCAGCACCGTCACAGCGTCTGCCCCTATGCCGCCGCGGCGGCGCTCGGCGCGACCGGCGATGTGTTTCTGCCGGCGGTCGCGGTTCTCCTCGCCGGAATGGCGATTCTGCTCGGCCGCCCGTTCGCGTTCGTCGAGCCGCAGAACGGCCGCGAGCGTCCGCCCGCGATCGGACCACCGCTTCCCGCCTTCAGTTGATTCGCCCCTGAACTCAACCGCCCGGACGTTCCGGGACAGCGGGACTCACCAATGCATATCTTACCAAAGGGCGCCGTGCGTGCAGCGGCCCTGATGCTTGCCGCCGCCATCACGGCGTCACCCGGTCAGGCACATGGCGTCATCGGCCAGCGCTTCTTTCCGGCGACCATCACGACCGACGACCCGTTCGCGGCCGACGAACTGGCACTTCCGACGGTCAGCCGGTTCGACCATGAAACCGACGTCGAATTCGATTATTCCAAGACGATCTTCCCCGGCTTCGCCATCGAGGTCGGCATGGGTCATGTGAATATCCATGCGCCCGGCGAGCCGCGTGCGCGCGGGTTCGACAATCTCGAGGTCTCGCCGTCGGTCGAGCTCTATCGCAGCCCGGCGCACGAATTCATCCTGACGACCGGACTCGAATGGGAGGTCGGCGGCACCGGAAGCCGGTCGGTTGCCGAGCGCTCGTCGACCTACACGCCGACGGTGAAGTTCGGGAAGGGCTTCGGCGACCTGCCCGACAGCCTGAAATATCTCCGGCCGCTCGCGGTTACGGGGACGGTCGGCTACGCCATGACCGGCGCCACCAGCGAGCCGCGTTCGATCGAGTGGGCCGGGGCGGTCGAGTACAGCCTGCTTTATCTCCAGAACAACGTGCGGGACGAAAGCTTCGGCAGGCTCGTGTCGCACCTGACGCCGCTGGTCGAGTTCCGTTTCTCCTCGCCGACTGACGGCAGCGGCACGACCGGGACGATCAACCCAGGCCTCATCTGGTCGGGGAAATATATCCAGCTCGCGGCCGAAGCGATGATCCCGGTGAACCGCGCGAGCGGGCACGGGACGGGCTTCATCGCCCAACTCCATTTCTACATCGACGACCTGTTCCCGCACTCGCTCGGCAGGCCGATTTTCGGAGGTCACAAATGAACCTGCGCGTCCTTGCCTGTGCACTCGCATGCCTCGCGGCTCCCGCGTCGGCGCATGCTTTTCTGGATCATGCCAAGCCCGGCGCCGGGACGGTGCTGCAAGTCGCGCCGGGAAGCGTGATGCTCCTCTTCAGCGACGATCTTCAGCCAGAGAGCGGCGTGACGATCCTCGATTCCTCCGGTCACAGCGTTGGGACCGGCCGTGTCATGATCACCGGCAATTGCATCATGGCGCCGCTGCGGCGGCTCGGGGCGGGCAAGTACCGGGTCGTGTGGCATGCGGTGTCGATGGACGATCATCGGACGCAGGGCGCCTATGTGTTCGAGGTGAAGCCGTAGCGGGGAAGCTTGCGCGCTTGTCACTCGACGGCCGGCCGCTGCTGCGGCAATAAAGGGACGTGCGGGGGCACCTGATATTGCTGGGAAGCGCCGGGCTGGCCCTGGCGACGGCAGCGGCGGCGGACGAGCAGCCGATCTGCGCAGACCGGCCGGGCAAGGCCAATCCCACCTGCACGGTGCCGCCGGGGATGGTGCAGATCGAAACGGGGCTGGTCGACTGGATCCACGACAGGGAGGCGGGGGCGCGGACCGATTCGCTCTCGCTCGCTTCGACGGCACTCAAATATGGCCTCAACGAGCGCTGGAATCTCGAGCTCGACGTGACGCCTTACCAATCGCTGCGCGTTCGCGGCGGCGGATTGCGCGAGAAGGATTCGAGCTTCGGCGACCTGTTCGTGCGCTCAAAGTACCGGTTCACGAGCGGCGACGGAGTGCAAGTCGCGATGAATCCGTTCTTGAAGATCCCCACGGCGTCGCGTCCGATCGGCAACCGCAAGCTCGAAGCCGGAATCGCCTTCCCGATCGATTATTCGATCCCGAAGTCGACTCTCAGCGTGACGCTCGGGCCGGAGATCGACTGGGTCGAAGATGGCGACAATCACGGCCATCACGCGGCGATGGCGCAGGTCGTGGGCCTCGGCTGGCAGGCGACTGAAAAGCTCAACCTGTCGGCCGAGCTCTGGGGACAGTGGGATTGGGACCCGGCGGGAACGACGCGGCAGGCGACGGCGGATGGCGCTGTTGCGTATCTGGTGAACAATAATCTGCAGCTGGATGCCGGCGCGAACTTCGGGCTCAACCGGGTGACTCCGGACGTGGAGATTTACGGTGGGGTATCGGTGCGGTTCTAGCGATCAGGGCGCAGCGGCGGCGCCTCCCCAGGCAAGGAGCACGATTTTCCAGTCGCCCTTTTGCTTCTCCAGAGCGAAGGTCAGAGTGCCGGTCTCGTGCAGGCGCTGCCCCTTCCCGGTCAGGGTGACCACGCCCGGCACGGCTTCGTAAGCTCTGTCACCCTCGACAAGCACCTGCGTTGGAGTGGCGAGCGTCATCTGGATATCGGAAATGCCCATGCGCTCACCGTTCTTCTGCATAGCGGTGAGCCAGTCCGATCCGGCCTCAGGCCCGTGCCAGCGGAAGGGCGCGAGGTCTTCGGTGATGGTCGCGTCAGGTGCGAAATGGGTGAGAGCCGTTGCGGCGTCGCCTTTGTTCACCGAGTCAACGAAGCTGGCAATCGAAATCGCGACCTTTTCCGTTTCGGCCGCGGGAGCGGCGGTGGTCGGTGCACTCACCAGCGCGGCGAGGCCGAGAATGATCACGTGTTTCATCGGGGCATCTCCTGTGGTCGGAAGAGCTCGCCAATGGCGAACGGGTTCAAGGCGACGCGCACTCGATGAGACAACTTAGGCGCGTGCGCGCCGCTTGTCGCTTCTTTCAATCTTTACCCGGAAAATGGGATTCAGACGGGCCCGCTCACCGAGACGTGCGCGCCGTCCACGTCTCTGATTTGGGCGATGTGGACGCCGTGCATTTCCTTGGGCTCGCGGGTGAACTCGATGCCGAGCTCCGCGCGGCGGGCGTAGAACTCGCCGAGGTCGTCGGCGGCGAACCCGAGCTCGACTCCGCCGGCGGGATTCTCTTCGGACGCGGGGTGAAGGGCAAGGACGGTCTCGCCGGTCGCGAACTCGGTCCAGAAGGGCGACTGGAACTTGAGCTCGAGGCCGAGCTTGTCGCGGTAGAAGGCGATTGCCCGGTCCATGTCGTCGACGAACTTGATCGCGTAGTTCAGGCGCATCGTTCTTCTCCTATTTCGGCAGGAGTGCGTAGGTCCTTCGGAAGGCGTGGGTTTCTGCGGCGGTGAAGGCAGTGTGGGGGCCGTGGGCGGCGACCGCCGGGACTCCGGTCACGAAGTAAGCGATCCCGACGCCGCGCGCGCGGTCGATCCAGATGCCGCTTTTCATTCCGTAGGCGTCGCCCGCGTGGCCGACCAGCACCGCGCCACGCGTACCCATGTCGTCCGCGCAGCCGGGAGTCCCCGTAGGGATCTTTTGAGTGGCGTGGCCGTAGCTGCAGTAGAAGCCGCCATCAGTGACGCCATTGCTTCCGCCGAAGTGCCACACCTCCTCGAACAGCGTGTCGACCGAGTGGGGTGTCAGGATCTGCACGCCGTCGAGCGTGCCGTTGCCGAGCAGCATCCGCCCGATCCTCGCGAGACCGCGCGCGGAGATTCGAAGGCCGCCCTGCGGCGCGAACAAAGCGCCGTTTTCGCCAAGCCTCCAGCGCGACAGGTCGCACGGCTCTCCGGCGTTGACCTGCACCGGGCAGTCGGGGCGGCGGCCGTGGAGATCGTCCTTCACCGGCTTGCCGCCCTGGTCGAGCTCGACCGCGCGCGCGACCGCCGCGTCGCTGCACGTTGGCCAATTGTAGCAGGCGTCGAGCTTCATCGGCTCGAGCACGTTATGACGCATCCAGATGTCGAAGCGCTCGCCCGTGACCTTCTCGACGATCGAGCCGACGATGGGGAAATTGAGATTGGTGTAACGGAAATAATTATCGCCGGGCCCGTGCTGCGGGTCCCAGTTCTTGGGATCGGCCATCACCGCCTGGAGCGAACCGCCCAGCGGAATCGCATAATCGTCGTCGTGCTCCCGCACAGAGCCGGTGTGGGAGAGCAGCATTCCGAGCGTGATGGGACGGTCGGGAAAATATGGGTTGCGCAAAGACCAGCCGAGCCATTTCGAGACGTCGGAACCGAGGTCGAGCTTTCCCTGCTCGACGAGCTTCATCACGCCGATCGCAGTGCCGAGCTTGCTCACCGAAGCGACGCGGACGGGGTCGTCCGGAGTGACTCGCCGGCCGGACTTCGGGTCGGCGATCCCGTCGGCGAAGCTCCCGATTTCGCGGGTTCGGTCGAAGGCGACTCCGACCTCGGCGCCCGGAGGCGGCGGCAACTGGATGGACGTGCACGCGCCGACCGCAAGAGCAAGCAGGAGTGCGAGCCAGCGCATCGCACGAGCTTATGCTGTTGTAAGCGCAAGCGCCATCGCTAGGCTGCCGGCCATCGGACTTACGGAGGACCAGTTGCGCATCATCTTCCTAACGGCCGCGGCGTTCACAGCCGCTCCAGCTTTAGCGGCCGCGCAGGTGACCCCGAAGCAGCTCGAGATCGAAACCTGGCGGGCGTTCACCGCCGGCCGCTCGGCGGAGTTCAGGTCTTTGCTGTCGCCGGAGTTCATCGGCGTTTATGCCGACGGCACGCACAATCTCGCGCAGGAATTGCAGGCCACCAAAGGCGTGCACATCCTCAATTATCGGCTTAGCGATCTTACGAGCCGAACGATCGACCGCGACAATGTGCTCGTCACTTATTCGGTTGATGTCACGCACCTCGCCGACGGCAAGCCCGCATCCACCCGCCTTCAGGTCGCGACGCTATGGCATCGCACGAACGGCAAGTGGCTGACGCTGTACCACACCGAGATCAAGGCGAAGTAGCGCCGCTCACTCGCGATAGGCGGGCAGCGACCAGCCGCGCGCGATCGCTCCGCCGCGCAGCGCGAAACCTGCGACGATGGCGATTGCCGCCGCGGGCCAGACGGCGAGCCCGGCGAGCGTCAGCGCGACGAACAAGGCTGCCGAGAGCGCTGCCGGGGTAACGTAGAGCTCGCGGCGCATCAGCACCGAGGGCTGATTGGCAAGCAGGTCACGGATGATCCCGCCCGCGCAGGCGGTGAGCACGCCCATCACGAACGCGGGAACCGGCGCCACCCCGTCGCCGAGCGCCTTCGCTGCGCCGTAGGTTGCATAAGCCGCCATGCCCGCCGCGTCGAACCACAGCAGCGCTCGTCCGGCGAAGCGGCGGCGGCTCGCGATCCACACCAGCAGGGCCGCGGCAATGCAGATCACCAGCGTGCCGTTGGTATGAACCCAGAACACCGGCGCGCCGATGAGCAGGTCCCGGAGCGTGCCTCCGCCGACTCCGGTCGCCACCGCGAAGAAGACGAAGGTGACGAAGTCGAGGCGCTTTTCGGCGGCGACGAGCGCGCCCGAGATCGCGAACACCGCGATTCCGAAATAATCGAGCAGGACGAGCGCGGTTGGGTTCATGCGGCTAACCGCCTACATAGACCGCATGGCCGACGACACGAAAAGTGGCGCGATTCCGACGCTCGAGGACTGGCAGCACTGGACGCTGGTGATGGGCCGCGCCCAGCAGATGCTGATGGAATATTGGGCCGAGCAGATGAAGGCTGGTCAGGCAATGCCGCCGGCCTTCGGCTTCCGCGAACAGCCTGGCGCGAGCGACCCGATGGCGCTGATGACCGCGGGTGCGGAGGCCTGGGCGAAGGGACTCGAGACCTGGGGCAAGATGCTCGGCGGCGTCGGCGCCGCGCCCGCGCCCCAAAGGAAGGACCGCCGGTTCGCCGCGCCCGAGTGGCGCGAGAATCCGATCTTCGACACGATCAGGAACAGCTATTTGCAGATTTCCGACCAGCTGCTCGGCACGGTCGACCAGATCGACAATATCGATCCGGAAACGCGCGAGCGGCTGCGGTTCGCGACCCGGAGCTTGGTCGACGCGATGAGCCCGTCCAACTTCGCGCTGACCAATCCGCAGGTGCTCAAGCGGACGCTCGAAACCCGGGGCGAGAATCTGCTGAAGGGCCTCGCCAACATGCTGCGCGACATCGCGCAGGGACAGCTCACCCAGACCAAGCCGGGCGTGTTCGAGGTCGGGCGCAACCTCGCGACGACGCCGGGCAAGGTGGTCAAGCAGACGCCGCTCTATCAGCTGATCCAGTACACGCCGGCGACGCCGCAGGTTTTGAAGACTCCGGTCGTGATCTTCCCGCCGTGGATCAACCGCTTCTACATCCTCGACCTTTCCCCTGAAAAAAGCTTCGTCAAATGGTGTGTCGACAACGGCATCAGCCTGTTCATGGTCAGCTGGAAGTCGGCCGACGAGAGCATCGCCGATGCGACGCTCGACGATTATGTGCTCAAGGGCCAGGTCGACGCCATCGACACGGTGCGGGACCTGCTCGGCGTCGAGAGCGTCAACGCCATCGGTTATTGCGTGGCGGGGACGACTTTGGCGGCGACCCTCGCCTACCTTCAGGCGAAGGGCGAGGCCGAGAAGGTGAAGTCCGCGACCTTCCTGACGGCGCAGGTCGACTTCACCGAAGCGGGCGACCTCAAGCTGTTCACCGGTCCTGAGACGATGGGGCTGCTCGAGCAGCTGACGGCGGAGAAGGGCTATCTCGACGGCCGCTACATGGCCGCGACCTTCAACCTGCTTCGCGGGCGCGACCTCATCTGGAATTACGTGGTCAACAATTATTTGCTCGGCGAGGAGCCGCCGCCGTTCGATTTGCTCTACTGGAACTCGGATACGACGAACCTGCCGGCCGGCTGGCATCGCGCCTATCTCGAAGACCTCTACAAGGGGAACAAGCTGGCTGAGAAAGGCGGGATCGCGGTCGAGGGCACTCCCGTCGACATCGATAAGGTGAAGACTCCGGCCTACGTTCAGGCAGGCCGCGAGGACCACATCGCGCCGCCGCAGAGCGTGTGGAAGATCATGAAGCATTTCGCCGGCCCGAAGCGCTTTGTCCTCGCCGGCTCCGGACACATCGCGGGGGTGGTGAACCCGCCGTCCGCGCAGAAGTACCAATATTGGGTCAACGATCAGCCGTGCGACACGCTCGAATCGTTCGTCGAGGGCGCGGCCGAGCACAAGGGAAGCTGGTGGCCGGACTGGCTTGAATGGCTGAAGAAGCAGGATGCCGAGACGGTGGAAGTGTCGGCAGCGCGTGTGCCGGGCGAGGGTAAGCTGAAAGCGATCGAGGACGCGCCGGGATTCTATGTCAAAGCTCGCTGAAGGACTGACGCTTCGGCTTGCGCGGCCGGAGGAGCATGACGCGCTCGAGGATCTGCAGCGGCGCGCTTCGCTCGAGCTGCCCGAATATCGCGACCAGCTGCTCGACAATCCCGACGCCATTTATTTGCCCGAAGGGCAAATCGCCAACGGGCAGGTGATCGTCGCCGAGCTCGACGGCGAGATTGCGGGTTTCGCGGCGGTGGTCGGCGGCGAGCTGGACGGCCTGTTCGTCGAGCCGGACCTGTGGGGCCGGGGGATCGGACGGGCGCTCGCCGACGCTGCGACCCACGAAGCGCGCAATCGCGGGCTGACATTGAGCGTCATCGCCAACCCGAGGGCGCGGCGGTTCTATGAGCATTGCGGATTTTCGGTCGAAGGCGAGGTGCAGACGCGCTTCGGGCCAGCGCTCAGGATGACGAAATAGTCAGCAGCGTTCGTAATGCCAGTTGCGCTTCTTGCCTTCGGTCAGCCACTCGATCGCCGTGGCGATGCGCTTCTGACGCGTCTCATCGCGCTTCGCTTCGCCGATCCATTCGAGATATTCGCGGCGGTGGCTGGGCGCGAATGCGTCGAATACAGCTTTGGCCTTCGGCGACCTGGCCAGTGCCGCGGCAAGCTCCGGGTGCATTTCCGGAACGGGCTTCGGTGCGTGTTTGGGCTTGCGCGGAGCGGGCGCGCTTTTCGCCAGCGCGGCAGCTTCCCGGATTAAGCGATCGAGCTCTGCGTCGGACGGAAGCTCGTCGATCGACCTGATTTTGCCGAACTGCCCCATCGCGCCGACGGAAGCGTGGTTCGTCTCCAGCTCCTGCCCGCGCCAGAAGTTCAGGGCTGTGTGTCCTTTGAAGGCGGCGGTGATGAGCACGATCTTTCCAGCGAGCAGGTATGCGGGCATGCTCCACTTCATCGCTTCCTCGGCGTCGGGAAGGACGGCGTGCACGCGTTCGCGGACCTTCTCCAGGATCGGGCGTGCGAATGGCTGGGCGTTGGCGATGTACGCGTCGATGCGCGGTTCCCTGGTCACAGGATCCCTCCTCCCAGAATGAGCCGGAGCACGCCGATCACGATGACGAAAAGGTTGAGGTTCTGGCCCGCCCGGCCGCGCGAGATCAGGCCGATGGCCGCGCCCATGATCGCCAGCGGGACGATCAGCCAGTTGAGCCAGCCGAGGAACGGAATGAACGCCACGAGCGCGCACAGCAGCGCGACGACGCCGATGATCAGCGAGACGAGGTTGAACATGGCTGCTGGTCTACCATCATTCGGGCGCCTGCGGCAGCTTGGGCGCGCGAAGCATCGCGATCGCGTAGAGCACCAGCGCGGTCCAGATCGCCGGGAAGGCGACGATGTCCGCCGTCGTCACCGCCTCCTTGTAGACGAGGACGGCGATCAGGAACTGGAGGGTCGGGGCGACGAACTGAAGCATGCCGAGCGTCGAATAAGGCAGGCGCTTGGCGGCGGCGGTGAAAAGCAGCAGCGGGGTGGTGGAGATCACGCCCGCGAGAAGGAGCAGTCCGGTGTCGCGGGTGCTGCTTCCGAATATCGGCTGCGAGGCGAGCACCATCCAGCCGAGCCACGCGATCGCAAGTGGAAAAAGGACGACGGTCTCGATCGCGAGGCCGGTGAGCGCGTCGGCCGGCACGATCTTTCTTAGAAGCCCGTAGAGCGCGAAGGTGACGCACAAGGCGAGGCTGATCCACAGCTGGCCGAGCGCGCCGGCGGCGAGCACGCTGATCCCGGCTGCGGCGATCGCGACCGCGGTCCACTGAAGGCGGTTGAGCTTTTCGCGAAGGACGAAGCGGCCCAGCAGGATGTTGGCGAGCGGGTTCAGGTAATAGCCGAAGCTCGCGGCGAGGATGTGCCCGCCCGTCACCGCGCTCACGTAAAGGAGCCAGTTGGTCCCGATGAGCAGCGCGGTGACAACCAGCATCGCGACGGTCCTGGGCCGCCTGAGGGCAGCGCGGACGTTCGCCCTGCGGCCGCCGAGCACCACCAGGACGGCGAGGAACGGAAGCGACCACAGGACGCGGTGCGCGACAATGTCGACCGGCGGTACGGTCCGAAGCGCTTCGAAATAGATCGGAAGCACACCCCACAGGCCGTAGGCGCCGAGGCCGAGCGCGAAGCCGCCGCGGGCGTGGCCGGCGCCGGACGGCACAGCGGCCGTCCTGGCGCGTTGTGCGCTTGCGCCAACGGCGGCGCGGACGTGCGTGCTGACCGCCGCACCTTTGGGGCCATCGGGCGCATTCATTTTGGCGAGGCGTAGCGGCGGTGAGCGTTCAGTGAAAGCTTATGTTGAACACTGCATTGGTTGAAAGCGACTGACGTGCCTGCCACTGTCGGGGGAGGAGTGAACATCTTGCCACTTCGTCATCCTTACCGCTTCGCCGCGGCAGCGTCGGCTCTGCTCGCGCTGGTCGCGCTCGGCGCATGCCAGACGAAGCCGAACCTGCCGGCCGGGCTCCACCCCAGCGTCGAGGTCGGACCGCCGCTCAAGTCCGAAGCGTGGAAGGCGGTCGCCAACGCGGCGGACCAGGACCGGATCGCGCGCCTTGGCCTCGCCTGGCAGGAGGCGCTCGCCGAGGCGAAGAAGAGCAATCCGGCCGAGATATCGAGGGAGGGCAAGCTGCTGCTGCCGCGCTCGGGGCTTCCGCGCCCGGCACCGACGCCGGGAAGCTACAATTGCCGGATGATCTCGCTCGGCAAGGCGACGCCGAAGGGCAAGGCGTTCGAAAGTTTCAAGCCGTTCTTCTGCTACGTCCAGCTGGAGGACGACCAGCTGACCATCGTCAAGCAGACCGGCAGCCAGCGGCCGGCCGGTCGGCTGTGGGAAGACGACGATCCCAACCGGATGATCTTCCTCGGCAGCCTGACGCTGGGCGACGAGGAGCAGCCGCTTGCTTATGGCGACGATCCCAAGCGCAACATGGCGGGCGTGTTCGAGCGGATCGGCGCGTTCCGCTGGCGCCTGGTGATCCCGTGGCCGCAGAATGACTCGAAGCTCGAAGTGTTCGAGCTCACGCCGGTGGATTTCAATTCACAACCGCAGTGAGTGAAGCCGGATTACTCGCGGACCCGCAAGAGGTGCGGGCGATCCTGATTGCCTCGGCGCAGGCGGGGCAGGCGATCAGCTATGCCGAAGTGCTGGAGCTGCTGGGGCATCATTTCACCCGGCCCAAGATGCGCCAGCTGTGCAAGGTGCTGAGCTTCATCGACGATGAGGCAGAGGAGCGCGGCGAGCCGGAGCTGGCGGTGCTGGTGGTGCGGCAGTCGGACGGGCTTCCGGGACAGGGCTGGTGGATCGGCGGGGCGAAGAAGCACGGCTACACCGGCCTATGGGAAGGGCCCAAAGCGGCGAAGCTGATCCGCAAGGTGCAGCAACAGGCGTTCGATTATTGGGCGAATCGTCATTGCGAGGAGCGATAGCGGCAAAGCAATCCAGCACCGGCATCTGGATTGCTTCGCTCCGCTCGCAATGACACAGGGCCTTATGCCCGAAGCGCGTACCTTCACCGTTGACGACGACGACGACGGAATCCGGCTCGACCGCTGGTTCAAGCGGCACATGCCGGAAGTCAGTTTCAACGTCGTCTCGCGCTGGGCTCGGACGGGGCAGTTGCGGCTGGCGGGCAAGCGCGCGGTGCCCGGCGACCGGATCGAGGCGGGACAGGAGATCCGGATCCCGCCGGCCGAGGCGACGCCGGTGCGTCCGGCGCGGCCCCAGCGCGAGCGCGAGGCGCTGACTGCCGAGGAGGAAGAACTCGTCCGCGACATGGTGATCTATGAGGACGCGCACGCCTTCGTTCTCAACAAGCCGCCCGGTCTCGCGACGCAGGGCGGGACCAAGACGACGCAGCATCTCGACCGGCTGCTCGACGGCCTGGCGGGGGAAAGCGGCAGGCCCAAGCTCGTCCACCGGCTCGACAAGGATACGTCGGGCGCGCTGCTGGTCGCCAAGAGCGCGCGGGCGGCGGGGCATTTCGCCAAGGCCTTTTCGGGGCGGACCGCGCGGAAGGTCTATTGGGCGCTGGTGGTGGGCGACCTGCCCGGCGAGCAGGGGTTGATCGATGCGCCGCTCGCCAAGCAGCCCGGCACCGGCGGCGAGAAGATGCACATTAGCGAGGAGCATGGGCTTCCGGCGAAGACCCGGTGGCGGCAGATCGACCGTGCCGGCAATCGCGCGGCCTGGGTGGAGCTGCAGCCCCTGACCGGGCGAACTCACCAGCTGCGCGCGCACATGGCGGCGATCGCCCATCCGATCATCGGCGACGCGAAATATGGCGGGGCGGAGGCGTTCCTGACGGGCGGCATCAGCCGCAAGCTTCACCTCCACGCGCGGCGGATTCGGATCGATGCGCCGGACGGCGGCGTGATTGACGTCACCGCTGACCTCCCCGCGCATTTCGCCGAGAGCCTGGCGACGCTCGGGTTCGATCCGCTTGCCGGGGATTCGCTTTCCCTCGATAAGCCGCCGCCTTCGGCCGAGGCGAAACAGCGCAAGGTGGCGGCGGCCGCCAAATCGCGGCGGCGCGAGCGCCGGGGAGAACGACGCGCCCGGGGGTCCCAGGGCCGGGCGAAGCGGCGGTGAACAGGCTCGCGATCTTCGACTGCGACGGAACCCTGGTCGACAGCGGCGCGACGATCCATCGCGCGCTTGCCATCACCTTCGAGCAGAACGGGCTCACTCTTCCGCCGGCGCAGTTGACGCGCAAGGTGATCGGCCTGAGTCTGGCCGAGGCCATGGCCGCGCTGTTGCCAAGCGCAGGCGGCCACGAGCATCGGCGGCTGGCGGAGGAATACAAGCGTGCCTTCTGGACGCTGCGCGCGGCCGGGGAGGTCGAGGAACCCTTGTTCGATGGCGTGCTCGCGCTTCTCGATGCGCTGGAGGAACAAGGCTGGCTCCTCGCGGTCGCGACCGGAAAGTCGGACCGGGGGCTGAAACATTGCCTTCAGCGGCATGACATCCACGCGCGGTTCGTCTCGCTGCAGACCGCTGACCGGCATCCGTCCAAGCCACACCCATCGATGGTCAGCCAGGCGATCGCCGATGCAGGCGCCGCACCGCGGACGAGCATCGTCGTCGGCGACACCAGCTTCGACATGGCGATGGCGGTCAACGCCGGCGCGCGCGGGATCGGCGCGGGATGGGGCTATCATGAGCCGCGGGAACTGCTCAACGCGGGCGCGATTGCCGTCGCGGAACGCCCGCAGGACGTGCTCGAGCTAATCAGGGAACATGCCAATGGACCGGGATGACGTCTGGCGGAAGCGCCTGCTGATCTACACGCTGGTGCGCCTCGGCGGGGTCGCGATTTTCCTGCTCGGCGTTGCAATCATCTACACCAATCTCGTTCGGCCCGGCGGTTCACCGCAGATCGGCGCCGCGGTCGCGATCCTTGGCGTGATCGATGCGTTCTTCGCGCCGAGGATGCTGAAGAGCGCCTGGGACCGGGAGGACCGGCAGGACCAGTGAAACGATTCTGGAAGGATGTCGCCGTTGAGCCGGAGGAGGGCGGCTGGACGGTGAAGCTCGACGGCAAGCCGCTTCGGACGCCCGCGCGCGCGGCACAGGTCGTGCCGTCCGAGCGGCTCGCCGAAGCGATCGCCGAGGAATGGCGGGCGATCGAGGGCGAGGTGAATCCGCGGGCAATGCCGCTGACTGGCCTCGCCAATGCCGCGATCGACCGGGTGGCGCCGGAGCGGCGGGCGTTCGCCGGCGGGCTCGCACGCTATGCCGAGGCCGATCTCGCCTGCTACCGGAGCGATTGGCCGCCGGAGCTGGTGAGCCGCCAGACGGCCAAGTGGGACGAGCTGCTCGCCTGGGCGCGGCGGCGATACGATGTCGATTTCTCGACCACCTCGGGAATTCTCCACGTCCCCCAGCCGCAGGCGACGATCGAGCGGCTCGACCATGCCGTCGCGGCGCTCGATCCGTTCCGCCTTGCCGGATTGTCGCCGCTGGTGACGCTCGGGGGATCGCTGATCGCCGGACTGGCCGTGCTCGAAAAAGCGATCACCGCCGAAGCGGCGTGGGACGCGGTCAGCGTCGACGAACGCTGGCAGCTGGAGCAATGGGGCGCGGAAGCCGAGGCGGAGACGGCGCTGGAGAGCCGGCGCCGCGATTTCATGAGCGCGGCGCGGTTCCTGGAGCTGCTGGACTCTTAGTTCCTCCCTGCCAGCGGAGCTGGTGGGGAGGGGAACCATGCGGAGCATGGTGGAGGGGTAAATAGCGCGGCCGCCAGGACCCCTCCACCATTCACTCTTCGGTGAATGGTTCCCCTCCCCACCGCCTGCGGCGGCAGGGAGGATGAAATCAGTGCTGGGGGCCGATCAGGTCGCGGACGAATTCGACCAGGCCGGTCTGACGCACGCGCTTTGAGCGCTCGGCGGTGACGATCGCGCGCACCTGGTCGAGGCAGGCCTGCATATCGCGGTTGACGAGCACATATTCATACTCGGCCCAGTGATCGATCTCGTCGGCCGCCCGAAGCATGCGCTCGGCGATGACTTCGTCGGAATCCTGGCCTCGCGTGTGAAGCCGGCGCTCGAGCTCGGCCATCGAGGGCGGGAGCAGGAAGATGGTGACGAGATGCTCGCCGAAATCGGGCTCGAGCTGGCGCGCGCCCTGCCAGTCGATGTCGAACAATATGTCGCGGCCCTGCCGAAGCGCCTGCTTCACCGGCGCCTTGGGCGTTCCGTAGCGGTAGCCGAAGACATGCGCCCATTCGACGAACTCGCCCGCGTCGACCATCCGGTCGAATTCGGAATCGTCGACGAAGTGATAGTCGACTCCGTCGGTCTCCCCGGGCCGCTTGGGCCGCGTGGTCGCCGAAATCGACATCGACACTTCCGTGTCCGCCTCGAGCAGCATGCGCGAAATCGTGGATTTGCCGGCGCCCGAGGGGGAAGAAAGGACGATCAGGAGGCCGCGGCGGTTGCGGGTCGGCTGGTCGGTGGACGGGTCCATGACCGCTCTTGCTTCGGCTGGACCGTGGCCGTCAAGCGATGGGATGGTGCGGCGCACAAAATAACCCTTGAATTGCTGCGGCGCACCCTATATTGTGCAGTGCAACATATTCAGAGGAACATCCCGATGGCAGACGAAACGAAGATCGAGGCGCAGGCAGCCGCCGAGGCTCCCGCCAAGGTCGCCGAGGCTGTCGCCGATACCGTTCAGACGATCGCCAAGGAAAGCGCGAAGACGGCGAGGCGCTCCCGCGCCGCGACTGCTCGCAAGGCGAAGCGCGACGCGACCGCCCAAAAGGGTGCCACCCGCAAGACACGTACGGCTGCGCGCAAGACCGCCCGCGCCACGCAAGAGAGGATTGAGACCGTGACCAACACCAACTTTTTCAACGGCTTCGAAGCCGTCCCGGCGTTCGCGCCGTTCCAGTCGTTTTTCGCCGATGCCAACGAGCGCAGCCAGGAGCTGGCCAAGAAGAGCCAGAAGGTCGCCGAGGAGCTTGCCGATCTCGCGCGCGCCAATGTCGAGGCGCTGGTCGAGGCGGGCCGAGTCGCCGCCGAGGGCGCTCGCTCGATCGGCCAGGACGTGGTTGCCAAGCAGCGTGACAGCGTCGAGCAGGCCGCGGACGCGATCCGCGCGCTGGCCGAGGCGAAGTCGCCGACCGAGTATCTCCAGCTTCAGGGCGAGTTCGCTCGCGCCTCGTTCGACCGCGCCGTCGCGGAGACGTCGAAGCTGACCGAATCGCTGGTGAAGCTCGCCGGCGAGGCATTCCAGCCGCTTTCGAATCGCGCCACGGCCAATGCCGAGCGCTTCAACTCCCTCGTTGCCTGACCCTCTCCCCTCCTAAGTCAGGGCAACGACTGTCGGCGGCCGCTCCCGGTTGGAGCGGCCGCCATTTTTTTACTGCTCTGCTGCAAATTGCCGCCTTGCCGCGTTTTCGCGGACTGCCGTATTTTAGGTGCGAATGATCGACCCACTGATCAGAATGGCGAACGGCGCCGACGACGACGGCCTCGACGAGATCGAGACCGGGGTCGCGACGCGCACCCGGCCCAAGACGAAGAAGCCGTCCAACTACAAGGTGCTGATGCTCAACGACGACTATACGCCGATGGAATTCGTTGTCCTGGTCCTCCAGCGCTTCTTCTCGATGGGGATCGAGGACGCGACCCGGGTGATGCTCCAGGTCCACCAGCAGGGCGTCGCCGTGTGCGGCGTGTTCACCTATGAGGTCGCCGAGACCAAGGTCACCCAGGTGATCGACTTCGCCCGCGAGAACCAGCACCCGCTGCAATGCACGCTGGAGAAGGCGTGAGCCGCCGCTCCTTGTCACACTGAAGTCTCGCGCTAAAGCGCGCCGGTGGACAGCATCTGGATCAAGGGCGGAGCGACGCTGAAGGGGGAAATCCCGATCAGCGGGGCGAAAAATGCGGCGCTTGCGCTGATGCCTTGCGCGTTGCTGACTGGCGAGAAGCTGACTCTCAAGAACCTACCGCGCCTCGCCGACGTCGATACCTTCGCCCACCTCCTCAACCAGCTCGGAGTCTCGACCCACGTCGCCGGGGTCAAGAAGGGCGAGATCGGGCGGCGGATGACGCTCCAGGCGGACGAGATCGTCTCGACCACCGCACCTTACGACATGGTCCGCAAGATGCGCGCCTCGGTGCTGGTGCTCGGGCCGATGCTGGCGCGGATGGGCGAGGCGACCGTGTCGCTACCCGGCGGCTGCGCGATCGGTGACCGGCCGATCGACCTTCACCTGAAAGCGCTCGAATGCATGGGCGCCGAGATCGAGCTGACCGCGGGCTATGTGAAGGCCAGCGCGCCGAAGGGACGGATTCCTGGCGGCGACTTCAGCTTTCCGGTCGTCTCGGTGGGCGCGACCGAAAATGCGGTGATGGCGGCGGTCCTTGCCAAGGGCCGGACGCAATTGTTCAACGCGGCGCGCGAGCCGGAAATCGTCGATTTGTGCAACCTGCTCGTCACGATGGGCGCGAAGATCAAAGGCATCGGCTCCTCGCACCTGACGATTGACGGTGTCGAGGGACTTAGCGGCTGCGAATATGAAGTGATGCCCGACCGGATCGAGGCGGGAAGCTACGCCTGCGCTGCAGGGATCACCGGCGGCTCGATCGACCTGATCGGCGCCCGGCCGGAGGATATGCAGGCTACGCTGAATGCGCTCGCCCAATGCGGGCTGATGGTCGAGTTCCATAACCGGGGGATCAAGGTCAGCGCCCACGGCGGCCTGAAGCCGCTCGCGCTGTCGACCTCACCGTTCCCGGGCTTCGCCACCGACATGCAGGCGCAGTTCATGGCCATGCTGTGCCTCGCCCAGGGCGACAGCTTCCTCGAGGAAACGATTTTCGAGAACCGCTACATGCACGTGCCGGAACTTCGGCGCATGGGAGCGGACGTCGACATTCACGGCCGCTCGGCGATCGTCCACGGGGTCGAGAAGCTCACCGGTGCAAGCGTCATGGCGACCGACCTGCGCGCTTCAATGAGCCTGGTGCTCGCCGGGCTTGCCGCGGAAGGCGAGACCGAAGTGCTGCGCGTCTATCATCTCGACCGCGGCTATGAGCGGCTCGAGGAGAAGCTCTCGGCGGTCGGCGCGACGATCGAGCGGCGGAGCAGCGGCTAGGCGAGGTCGAGGAAATCGCGGACCCAGCCCGCCGCCTCCTCGGCCTCATAATCGTCCGAGCTGTCGCCGATCACCACTTCGCCGACCGAGTGCCCCTCGACGGGCGATTCATAGAACAGGTTGAACAGCCAAATGCCGCGCTTTTCGGCGAAGTCGCGGTTGCGCCGGGTCAGCGCCTCGACCGACCCGCGCATGAGCAGGTGAAAGGCATTCACGTCGGGACGGCTCGGCGTGATCAGCAGTCGCGGGTCGCCGCTCAGGCGCTCGGCAAAGTGCCTGGCGCGGTCCACGTAGGCGGGCATGCGCGGGCAATGCTCTTCGATCCCGGCAAGGGCCGAGATCGCGTAAGGGAAGACGCGATACAGATTACCGCCGTGGCGGGTCCTCCAAACCGCGAGCGATTTCACGAATTCCGCATCCCCGGCGACGGCGGCGCCGCCTAGACCGCCCAGTCCCTTGTAAAAGGAGACGTAGACGCTGTCGGCGAGGGCCGCGAGCTCGTCGAGGGCGATGCCGTAGCCGGCGGCTGCTTCCCACAGGCGCGCACCGTCGAAGTGGAGGTGGACGCCGCGCTCGCGCGCCCATGCCGAGATGGCGCGAAGCTCGTTCAGCGGCGGCAATCGGTACCCCGAGCGGCGGAGCGGCAGCTCGACGACGATGGCCGCGATCGCGTCGCTGACCGTCTCGAGCTGCGCCAGCGTGAACGGCGCATATTTGCCGAGGCGCACCGGCCGCAGGTCATGGAGACGCCACAGCGCGCCTTCCTCGTCCTGCTCGATATGGCTCATCCGGTGAACCACGATGTTCGGTGAGCCGGCGCGCTCGGCCGCGACGCGAAGCACCGCCATCTGCGCGATCATGCCCTTGATGAAGAACATGGCCTTTGGCTTGCCGAGCAGGTCGGCCGTTCGCTGCTCCAGGCCCGTCGCGGCCCCGCCCGCGCGGTACATATCGGCGGGCTCCCTCGCGGCAGGGTGAGCGGCAAGCGCCTCCAGCGCGGATGCGGGATCGACCGGCTTGTGCCCCGACAAGCGGCGGGTGCAGCGCGCCTGAAGTTCGTCATCGCTCATGGGCGCGCCTAGGCACGCGGCGACGCGCCTGTCCATCGCTTAGCCGAGTTTCTTCGCGAAGCGGATGCTGGTGCGCTCGTAGCCCATGTGGCGATAGAATGCGTGGGCTTCGGCGCGGCGGTCGTTGCTCGTGACCTCGACCAGCTTGCAGCCTTTCTTGCGCATCCAGGCTTCGGCCGCCTCGATGAGCATCCGGCCGATTCCGTGGCCCTGCGCTTCCTCGACAACGACGAGGGGCGAAATGCGGCCGATCGGCGACTCGCGGTGGATCATCACTCGGGCGCTGATTCCGCATAGGCCCACCACGTCTTTACCCAGCGTCGCGACGAGCGGCGTCTCGCCGTCCTTCTTCAGCCGGGCGAGGTTCCTGCGCACAGCTTTCTCGTCGATCGGATGGCCGAGGAAGCGGAACAGCTCGACGAGCCGCGGCGCGTCCGCCGGCTTCGCGTCCCGGATCAGAGGTTTGGGAGGCGGTTCGGGCTTCGGAGTGCGCTTCGGGCGGGGTTCCCGATCGTTGGCCGCCTCGCGCGGAGGCTTGTTTGACCTTCGTTTGCGCTGCGGCGTGGCGACGTCGAGCGAGGCGCCCCAGTCTTTCGAGTCGAGGCTGCGAAGATAGTCCTGGACGTCCTCCGGTTTCGCGGCTGGGCCCTTCGAATCCATCCCGAACACGGGCTTGCCGGACTTGTCGGTCAGCCCGACCCGGCCGAAGCGGCGCTTGGTCGGCGTGCGCACGCGCGAGCGCACCAGCTTCAGCCCGCGATTGCGCGCGGCCTCGGCGAGCGCATCAAGATCGGGGCCGCTCACAGCCTGTCCAGAACGAACAGGACGAGGCCGACGAGGCCGCCGACGATAGTGCCATTGATGCGGATATACTGGAGGTCGCGTCCTACCGCCGCCTCCAGCCGCGCGGTGACCGTGCGCGCGTCCCAGCCGCGGATCGTCTCCGACACCAGCTTGACGATCGAACCGCCATAGCTCGCCGCCATGCCGACGATCGCGCGGCGGGCGAATTCATTGATCGCGGAACGGATGCGCGTGTCCTTCTCGAGCGTGCTGCCCATCGACTTCAGCATCTCGCCGACCTTGCCCGCGAGCACGGCATCGGGGTTGCGGGCGGCCTTGATGATCGCCTCGCGGCCCTTCTGCCAAAGCGTGTCGAGCCACAGGCTGACGGAGCTGTTGTCGAGAAGCTGGTCCTTGATCGCTTCGACCCTTTCGCGCGTCTCGGGACGCGTTTGCAGGTCGTTGGCGAGCTGGGCCAACGCCTCCTCGATCTTGACTCGAACCGGGTGCGCGGGATCGGTCGACATTTCGGCGGTGAGCTTGCGCAGCCCGTCGATGATCGCGTCGGCGAGCTTGGCGTCCAGCCCGGCGAGCTTCAGCACCCAATTGGCCTTTTTCTTGACCATGTCGCGGATCAGCTGCTCGTTTGCGTCGAGCGCGCGCGCGGTCCACCGGATCGCCGCTTCGAGCATGGGCACGTGGCGGTCCTCGTTGATCGCCGAGGCGAGCGCATGGCCCAGCAAAGGTGAGATCTCGGTTCGGCGCAGGCGCGCGCTGATCGCGCTTTTGACAATCCCGCCGAGGCGCTCGTCGTCGAGGCTTTCGAAGATGTCGGCGATCAGCCGCGACGCGCCCGCGCGAATTCGCGTGCCCTCACCCGCGGGAGTCTGGAGGAAGCGTCCGGCGGCCCCGGCGACGTCGAGCCTGCGCATCCGGCGCGCGACGACATTGGGGATCAGGAAATTTTCGCGAATGAAGTTCGCAAGCGCCTCGCCTATCCGGTCCTTGTTGCGCGGGATGATCGCGGTGTGGGGAATCGGCAGGCCGAGCGGGTGGCGGAACAAGGCGGTCACCGCGAACCAGTCGGCGAGGCCGCCGACCATCGCCGCTTCGGCGAAGGCTTTCACATAGGATAGCGCCGGATAGCGATGCTCGAACGCCCGGGTGAGCGCGAACACCGCGGCCATCACGATCAGCAGGCCGGTCGCGACCGCCTTCATCCCCTGCGCGCCAGGCTGCACGGGATTGAAGCGGGACAGAGCGCCGTTGGTCATCGCCCTCATGCCGGCTCAATAGCCGAGCCGGCGCCGAGGTTCACTCCGCCGGAACGGCCTGCCCCGTTTGGTGCGCATCGGCGCCGACGAAACGATGGAAAATCCGCCCGACCCGCGATTCGATCGAGATTGCAATCGAGAAATATGACGGCACCAGCAGGAGCGTCAGGAGCGTCGAGAAAATGAGGCCGCCGATGACGGTAATGCCCATCGGCGCTCGCCAGCTGTTGTCACCGCTGATCGAGAAGGCCGTCGGCAACATGCCCGCGACCATCGCGACCGTGGTCATGACGATCGGCTGTGCGCGCTTGTGCCCTGCTTCCCAGATCGCCTCGTTCTTCTTCATCCCGTGATTCATCATCTCGACCGCGAAATCGACCAGAAGGATCGAGTTCTTGGCGACGATCCCGAACAACATCAGGATCCCGATCAGCACGAACAGCGATACAGGCTGGCCGGCGATGTGCAGGGCGATCGCCGCCCCCAATGGCGCCAGCAGAAGCGAGCCCATGTTCACGAACGGCGCGAGGAAGCGGCGGTAGAGCAGGACCAGCACCGCGAACACCAGCAGCACGCCCGAGATCAGCGCAATCGCGAAGTTGAACAGCAGGTCAGCCTGCCACTTCTGCGCGCCGAGGTTCATCTTCTGGATGCCCTGCGGCAGATGCTTCATCGCCGGTAGATCGTTGATCTTCGCCCAGACGTCGCCTTCGACCACGCCCGGAGCGAGGTCGGCGCCGATCGACAGGCGGCGAAGCTGGTTGGACCGCTTGATCGTCGTCGGACCCGAACCGAAGCCTATCTTGGCTACGGCTTTCAAGGGCACCGAACCGCCCGACGATGTCGGCACCGGCAGGTTCTCGAGCACTGAGAGGTCCTTGCGCGCATCCTCCGACAGGGAAACCTGGATCGGCACCTGGCGATCGGACAGCGAGAATTTGGCGCTGTTCTGCTCGATGTCGCCCAAGGTCGCGATCCGGATCGTCTGGCTGAGGGCGGCCGTCGTCACTCCGAGGTCCGCGGCGAGGTCGAAGCGCGGCGTGATGGTGATTTCGGGCTGTGCGAGGTTGCTTCCGACACGCGGCGCGCGAAGCCCGGGCACCGTTTCCATTTCCTTCGCGATCTCATTGGCGACGGCATTGAGCTGCACGGGATCCTCGCCGCCGAGGTAAAGCATGATGTCGCGCGAATCCGAGTCGGGGCCGCCGCCATTCTGCGACTGGAAGCTGACCCTGGCGTCGGGAATTGCAGAGAGCGTCGGCGACAAATTGCGCTCGAACTCGGTGCTCTTCACCTTGCGGTCCTTCTTGAGCACGATGTTGATGCTCGCGGTTCCGACATTGGAGGTCTCGAACACGCGATCCACGCTCGGGTCGCGTTGGATGATGCTCGCGACGCGGTCGGTCACCGCCTCGGTCTGCTCCAGCGTGCTGCCGGGGGCCAGCGTGATGTGCACCTGCGAATAATCGCTGTTCTGCGGCGGGAAGAAGGATTGCGGCAGAGTCCCGAACAGGACCGCGCTCAGCATCAGGATCATGATTCCTGCGAAGACCATCGCCAGCCGATGGTCCTGAAGGCGCGCTTCCCACCGTGCCGCGACGAGGTCGTACCAGTCGGCAAAGTCGCCGCCGATCGTCCGGACGCTGAAGCTGATGAACTTGGTGGCGACATAACCGAGAACGCCGCCGACGATGATCGCGAGCACGCCGGTGATCGCGCCCGGCCACCCGACCTTTCCGAGGCCGGCCATCGCGCCGCCGGTTCCAATCAGGAACGCCGCGGCGATGACCAGAAGCAGCATGCTCAGGACGGCATAATAGCCGTAGCGGCGCGGGATCCTGGGCAGCCGCTCGAGCAGGGCATGCGCCTTGGTCGTATCGAGGCTCCAGTTGAGGACCTTCAGATAGACGTCCATCCATTTCCATGCGGCGTGCGGCTGCTTGCCATGCGAGCGCAGGAAATAAGCGGCGATCAGCGGGGTGATCATTCGCGCCACGAGCAAGCTCATCAGCACCGACAGGACGACGGTGAAGCCGAACGCCTTGAAATATTGGCCGGCGACGTCGGGCATCAGCGCGACAGGCAGGAACACGGCGACAATCGACATCGTCGTCGCAAGGACCGCTAGTCCGATCTCGTCGGCCGCGTCGAGTGACGCCTGGTATCCCGACTTGCCCATACGCATGTGCCGGACGATGTTTTCGATCTCGACGATCGCGTCGTCCACGAGGACGCCGGACACCAGCCCCATCGCCAACGTCGACATGAAGTTCATGGTGATCCCCATGAGGCTCATGAAGAAAAAGGCGGGGATCGCGGATAATGGGATCGCAACCGCGGAAATGGCGGTGGCACGAATATCGCGAAGGAAGAGAAGGACGACGAGAACCGCCAGGATCGCGCCTTCGATAAGGCCTTCCATCGCCGATTTGTATTGTGCCTTGGTGTAGTCGACCGTGTTGAAAATCTCCGAGAAGTGGACCTTCGGGTTTTCCTTCTCGACCTTGCGCAGCTCCTTCCACGCGGCATCGTAATCGCTGACTTCGGAAGTGTCCTTGGCGCGTTGGACGACGAAGGTCACAACCTGCCGGCCGTTCATTTTCGAGATCGAGCGTTGCTCCGCGTAGGAATCCTCGACCCGGCCAAGATCGCCGAGCTTGACGAAACGGCCGCCGGGCAGCGCAATCTGGGTCTGCGACAGGTCGTAAGCGGTCTGCGCGTTGCCGAGCACGCGGACATTCTGCTCCGAGCCTGCCACCTCGGCCCGGCCGCCCCCCGCGTTCAGGTTGCTCTGGCGGAGCTGCTGGTTGACTTGGGACGCGGTGATGCCCTGCGCCTGGAGCGCGGCAGGGTCGAGGATCACCCGGATCTCGCGGTCCACTCCGCCTTCGCGCGATACCGCGGCAATACCGGGCACGCTCAAGAGACGCTTGGCGACCGTGTTGTCGATGTACCAGCTCAGCTGCTCGAGGCTCATGTCGCTGGTCTGTGCGCCGACTACCGTGATCGGCTGATTCTCCGCGTTGATCCGTTCGACGTCAGGCTCGAGGATTCCGTCGGGCAAATCGGCCCGAATCTGGTCGACAGCGCTTCGGACATCGTTGACCGCCCGATCAGTCGGCGTTCCGAGCTGGAACTGCACGGTGGTTAAGCTGTGGCCTTCAGTGACGGAGCTGCTGATCTCATCGACGCCGTTGACTCCGCGGATCGCGGATTCGACCCGCTGTGTAATTTGAGTCTCGACTTCGTTCGGCGCAGCGCCGGGCTGGGAGATCGACACGAAGGCTGCGGGGAAGTCGATGTCCGGCGCGTTGTTGACCTGCATCCGGGCGAACGAGATCAGGCCGGCCAGCATCAGCCCGACGAAGAGTACGATCGGGGCAACCGGGTTGCGGATGCACCACGACGAGATGTTTCGGAAGTTCATGACCTAAACTCTTCTAGCGCTCAGTGCGCAGCCTCGCGCTTCGGCTTCACTTTCTGGCCCGGATTGAGGAACGGTCCGGCCGACAGCACCACCGGTTCAGTGCCCGAAAGCCCGGACGTTATGGTGACTCCATTTTCGCTCACCGTGCCGATCTGAATGTCGCGGCGCTCGATCTCGTTCTTCGCGTTGACGATGTAGACATAATTGCCCTTGTCGTCGCTCAGCACCGCGCTTTGCGGGAGCATCGGAGCCGTGGTCGTTCCGGCGGTAATCTTCGCCTGGGCGAAGCCGCCCGGCCGCATCGCCGGCGTGTACGGAACCGCGATGCGCACTTCGCCGAGGCGCGACTGCGGATCGATCACCGGCGCGACCTGCCACACGGTCCCCGTCACCGGCGTGTCCGAGCCGACCGGAGTGACCTGCGCCGGCATTCCGACATGCACGTTGGCGAGATCCTGCTGAGCAAGCTGGGCGCGCATCTCCATCTGGCCGCCCTCGGCTAGCCGGAACAATGCTCCGGACCCCGGGCTGACGATCTGTCCCACTTCGACGTTGCGGGCGAGAACCAGTCCGGAAACAGGTGCAACGACATTGAGCTGGTTCATTTGCGCGCGCGTGGCACCGAGCTGAGCCTGCGCCACCTTCACCTGGGCGAACGCCGCGTCCCGCGCAGCCTTCTTTGCGTCGATGTCGGCTTTGGAGATAAATCCGCGGCTCTGAAGCGCGATTGCGCGGTCATAGTCGGCTTGCGCGAGCTCGGCCTGCGCTCTTGCGGCGTCGATCTGTGCGGCCTGCTGAGCCGCCTGCTGGGTCTGGACCGAGCGATCGACGACCGCGAGCACCTGTCCGGCGCGCACCCAGCTGCCGGCGTCGACCAGCACGCGGATGACTCGGCCGCCCTGCCCGGCGATCCCGATCGGCTGGTCGCGCTTGGCGCCGAGAGGCCCGCTGGCGCTGATCGCCCGGCCGACCTGGCTTGTGCCAGGGATGACCACGCTGACGCTCGGAATCTGCCCGGCGGTGGCGCCGGGCCCGTTCCCCGCCGCGCCATTGCTGTTGGAGCGCTGGCTGGTGAGCAGGGCAAGGCCGACCACGAACAGCACGAGCGCGGCGACGGCTCCGACGATGACAAGCTGGCGCCGCCGGCGGGATCCGTCGACGACGACGAGAGTGTCGGAAGAATAGATCGAAGTTTCGCGGTTCATTCTGTCCTGCCCAACGTGCCCCATATGCGCGAATCCGCGCCGCTGATCCGGCAACTGTATTATCTTAATAAGTCACCTTGTGCAACAGAGCCCGTTTCCCCCGCCCGCGGCTACTGCTTTTCGACCAAACGTGGCACTTGTTTGGCGAGCGCGCGTTGCCGCATCTTACGTGAAGGTCGCTTGAACGACACTGAAAAACAAGGGGAAGCGGCATGGAACATTATGGGATCATCGGTTGGATCGTCATTGGCGGAATCGCCGGAGCGATCGCCAAGCTGCTGATGCCGGGCAAGGACCCCGGCGGCTGCATCATCACCATCCTGCTCGGAATCGCGGGAGCGTTGCTCGCGGGATGGCTCGGGCACGCAATCGGCTGGTACGGGGCGAACGAGGGCGCAGGCTTCGTCGCCGCCATCGTCGGCGCCTTCATTCTCCTGCTGATCTACCGGCTGATTGCCGGCCGGCGCCGACCTTGAGCCGCGCCGTTCAGCAAACAGCCATTGGCGCGGGGCGAGCCTTGGGCCGGGATTGAACAGCCTGGACGAGGACATGAGAAAGATTTTGATCGGCGCGCTGATGCTGGGCGCGCTGTCGTGGACGGCGCCGGTCGCGGCGCAGCAAGCATCGATTACGCAGACCATCGCCGGCACCCGGCTCGACATCAACGCCACGGGAGAAGTGACCCGGGTCCCCGATCTCGCGATCATCAGCGCGGGTGTGGTGACTCGTTCTACCAGCGCCACAGCCGCGCTGCAGGAGGCGGCGCAGCGGATGCAGCGCGTGGTCGCGGCGCTGAAACGCGCCGGGATCGACGACCGCGACATCCAGACGAGCAGCGTCAATCTCAACCCGGAATATCGCTATGTGGAGAACCAGGCGCCGCAGCTTACCGGCTATACGGCGTCGAACCAGCTCACGATCAGGTTCCACGACATCCGCAATTCGGGGAAGATCCTCGATGCGCTCGTCGCGGAGGGGGCAAACCAGATCAACGGCCCCAACCTCACCGTGGAGCATCCCGAAGCGGCACTCGACGAAGCGCGGGCGAAGGCGGTGGCGAACGGCCGCGCCCGGGCGGAGCTCTACGCGCGCACGCTCGGGCTGCACGTGGCGCGGGTGGTCGCAGTCTCGGAAAGCGGCGGCTATGCGGTGCCGCCGGCGCCTCCGCCCCCTCCGCCGATGATGATGGCGAGAGGCGAAAGAGATTATTCTACGAACATCCAGCCCGGCGAGCAGAAGCTGCAGGTCAGTGTCGGAATGATTTTCGAGTTGCAGTGATTTTCATCCTCCCTGCCGCCTCGGCGGTGGGGAGGGGAACCGCTCAGCGCAGCTGAGCGGCGGAGGGGCCGCTCCGTCTCCGATGGCCCCTCCGTCAGCCCTTCGGGCTGCCACCTCCCCATCCTCGCTGTGCGAGGACAGGGAGGAATGAGTCGTCACCGCACCGTACCGCGGCGGATCAGGTTGACGATCACCAGAAGGATGATCGCGCCGACCAGCGACCAAATGAAGGTCTCGATCGTGATCGCGCCGTTGATGTTGCCCTTGCCGAGCAGGCCGGCGATGACCGCCCCGATGATTCCGACCACGATGTTGAGAATGATGCCCTGCTGCGCGTCGGTGCGCATGATCAGGCTTGCGAGCCAGCCGACGACGCCGCCGACGATCAACCAGACGATGATACCCATGAGCTTTCCCTCCTGTTTTCCGGCCGGAGATACGCGCCGGCCGTTCCGGCATCTCAGACGCGCGATGCTTCGCGGTTGTTCCGGATTGGGAAGGGATGATCGAGCGCGCGGAGCGGCGCTCAGTAGCGCTGCTGGCGCTCGTACTGGTCGCGGTATTGCTTGATTCGGGTGACCCTGAGGCCGGGCATGCCACTGCGGTCGACCGCGCGCTGCCAGCTGGTGAACTCCTCGAGGCTCAGCGAATAGCGCTTGCAGGCGTCGTCGACGCTCAGGAGACCGCCCGCCACTGCCGCAACGACCTCGGCCTTCCGGCGGACCACCCAGCGGGTGGTGTCGACCGGCGGCAACGAGTCGAGCGTCAGCGGCTCGCCGAGAGGTCCGATGACCTGGGCCGGACGAATCTTCTGGTTCTCGAGCATTCCGTCACACCTGCTTAATCATTGCCAATGCCAAGGGCTTAATCCGCCGCCATTGAAAATATTCTGAAACGCGCTGGTTAATTCGACGCTCAGTCCGCTTTACGCTCCTTTAACCCTGTCTCCTCCTCGGCGAACGTTCCGCCGAGCATCTTCATCGCCTCACGCCACCCTTCGCTGCCCGACAGGTAGCAAGCGATTGCCTCCTGTCTCGTCCGGTCGTCGTCCACGCCCGAACCGAGCAGCGCGAGCAACTCGTTCAGGCTGAGCGGCGCTTCGGCGTGGACACGAAAATCTCTCTCGTGACGCGCCAAACCTTGCCCCCCTCGCTCGTCTTTCGGGGCCCGGTCTAGGCGCGAGGAGTGAAATTCGGGTAAAGAAGGGCGCAAGAGTCCTCCAATGTGGATCAATTTTCAGCTCGGCCGCCCCGCGGAGCAGGCCCGCATCGTCGTCGCCATGTCTGGCGGCGTCGACAGCTCGGTCACGGCCGCGCTCGCCGCGCGCACCGGCGCGGAGGTCATCGGGGTCACGCTCCAGCTCTATGACTACGGAGAGGCGGCGCGGCGGCCGGGCGCGTGCTGCGCCGGGCAGGACATCTACGACGCGAAGCAGGTCGCCGACCGGCTCGGGATCGCCCATTATGTGCTCGATTATGAAAGCCGCTTCCGCGAAGGGGTGATCGACCGGTTCGTCGACGAATATGCGCACGGCCGCACGCCGGTGCCCTGCGCGAGCTGCAACCAGGGGGTGAAGTTCGTCGACCTGGTCGCTTTCGCCCGGGAGCTCGGCGCCGATTGCCTCGCGACCGGCCATTATGTGCGGCGGGTGGTGGAAAATGGCCGTGCCGAGCTTCACAAGGGCGCCGACCCACGCCGCGACCAGAGCTATTTCCTTTACGGCACGACGCGCGACCAGCTCGATTTCCTGCGATTCCCTCTCGGCGACCTGCCGAAGGACGAGGTGCGCCGGATCGCGGCCGAGCTCCGCCTCGCGGTCGCGGCCAAGCCCGACAGCCAGGACATCTGCTTCATCCCCGACGGCGATTATGCCGGGCTGGTGAAGAAGCTGCGCCCGGAGACCGAGAAAGCAGGCCAGATCGTCGACCTCGAAGGGCGGGTGCTGGGGACTCACCGCGGCGTCGTCCATTTCACCGTCGGCCAGCGGCGCGGTATCGAGATCGGCGGGCAGAAGGAGCCGCTCTACGTCGTCCGGATCGAGCCGGAGGAGGCGCGGATCGTGGTCGGACCCCGGCGCGCACTGGCCGTCGAGGCGATGCGGGTCGCCGACTGGAACTGGCTCGGCGAGGACCAGCGCGAGGTGAGCGTCAAGGTGCGCTCTCTGGCGCCGGCGGTGCCGGCGGTTCGCGACGGTGAATGGATCCGCTTCCGATCGCCCGAATATGGCGTGGCCCCGGGTCAGGCTGCGGTGCTGTACGACGGCAGCCGGATGCTCGGCGGTGGGTCGATTGCCGAGACGGTCGCGGCAGAACTTGAGGCCGCGGCGGCCTGAGGTCTAGAGCTTGCCGAATGACTCGCTCGATCCTCATTGCCGTTGCCGCGCTGATGTTTGCCAGCCCCGCATCCGCCGCACCCGTTCCGCCGGAAACGCCTGCGGGTCCCGACTTCCTCGTCCAGAACGCCAAAGCCAAGGGCGTGGTGACGACCGCCAGCGGCCTTGAATATTTCATCGTCAAATCCGGCCCCGCGACCGGACCGCATCCGACGGCGCAGGACAGCGCGACCTTCGATTATGAAGTGAAGCTGCTGAACGGCCAGGTGATCGACAGCAGCTACGCGCGCGGCGAGCCGCTCACCGGCAACGTCGGTTCCTTCGTGCCGGGTTTCAGCGAAGCGCTGGAGCTGATGCGGCCGGGTGACGAGTGGATCGTGTGGGTTCCGCCGCAGCTCGGCTACGGCGCGAAGGACAAGGGTCCGATCCCCGGCAATAGCGTACTTCGCTTCAGGCTGGCGTTGCACAGCGTCACGCCCGCCGCCTGACCCGTGCCGGCGCCGCTCAGCGCGGGGATATTGCTCTATCGCGAGCGCGGCGGCTGGACCGAGGTTCTGCTGATCCGCCCCGGGGGCCCTTATTGGCGCAACAAGGATGCCGGCGCGTGGATGATTCCGAAGGGCGCCATCGAGCCGGGCGAGAGCCCTCCTGAAGCGGCGCTGCGCGAGTTCGAGGAGGAGACCGGCACGCGCCTCCACTCGGTTCCCTTCGCCCTCGCCCGGATCCGCCAGGCGGGCGGCAAGATCGTCGAGGCCTTCGCTCTCGAAGGCGATCTTGACGCCGCGGCTGTCACGTCCAACGAGTTCGAAGTTGAGTGGCCGCCGAAGAGCGGCCAACTCCAGCGCTTCCCGGAAGTTGCCGAGGCGCGGTGGATGGGGCTAGCCGAAGCACGCGCCATGATGCTGCCGAGCCAGCTCCCGCTGCTCAACGCGCTGGAAGAGAAGTTGAGGGGATGACCGGATGCTAGGATTGCTTGCCGCGCTCGCCGCACAGACCGCTGCTCCCCCGGCGAAGACCTGGCCGACGCACGAGGGCGACGTGATGCTCAGGGACTTCCGCTTCGGTGACGGCGAGAGCCTTCCGCAAGTGCGGATGCATTATACGGCGCTGGGGCAGCCGCATCGGAACGCCAAGGGCGAGATCGACAATGCGGTGATGGTCCTTCACGGCACCGGCGGCGACGGGCACCAGTTCCTCCGTCCGCAATTCGCCGACGAGCTATACGGGCCGGGCCAGCCGCTCGACATAAGCAAGTACTGGATCATCCTGCCGGACAATATCGGCCACGGGAAGTCGTCGAAGCCGTCGGACGGGCTCAGGATGAAATTTCCCAAGTACGATTATGCCGACATGGTCCGCGCCCAGTACCGGATGCTCACCGAAGGGCTCGGCGTCAGGCACATGCGGCTGATCATGGGCACCTCGATGGGCTGCATGATGAGCTTCATGTGGGGCGAGATGTACCCCGATTTCGAAAGCGCGCTGATGCCGCTCGCCTGCGAGCCGATCGAGATCGCCGGATTGAACCGCATGTGGCGGCAGATGCTGATCGACGGGATCGAGAAGGACCCGGCGTGGAACGGCGGCAATTACGCGACGGAGCCGCAGCAGGGGCTTCGGACCGCGGCTTCGATCCTGGTGATCGCCGGCGCGGCGCCGCTCAACTTCCAGAAGACCTATCCGACGCGGCAGGCGGCGGTCGCCCATGTCGAGCAGGCAGTGCCGGCCTACATCCGCGAAATGGACGCCAATGACACGATCTACCAGTTCGACAGCTCGCGGAACTACAATCCGTGGCCCGAGCTCGGAAAGATCAAGGCGCCGCTGACGTGGATCAACTCGGCCGACGATTTCATCAACCCGCGCAACCT
>DATNFJ010000048.1:0-3219 GCA_035606455.1 Sphingomicrobium sp. | reverse complement strand
ATCAGGAACAGCAGCAGGTTCCAGGTCGCGTCCTCCTCGGCGATCGGAACCAGTTCCTGGAACGGCCGGCGGACCCGTTCGAGAAACGCGATGATCCGCAGGAGTTCGTGCTCGGTCATCCGACAGCGGTTCGGCCGGTTTGCCGCGGATCCTCCCGATCCGCCCGGCCCTCGCCTTCGGTTAGGCGTGGAGACCACGCTTGTCCAGCCCGAGGCGCCGCCTCTCTCCATCGCGACTGGCTCGGAAATCGTTACGGGACGACCCCCCCGCAGCTCCAATGTTCAGGGAATGATTTTCTCGGAGCGCAGGGTCGCGAACAGGTCGCGGAAAGCCTCCTCGGTATTCTGGTAGACGAGGAAGCCGAGCTTGCGGCTCAGCGTCATGTCCGTCATCACCTCGAGCGGTCGGCCCATGTCGAGGTCGGTGTGCCAGGGCGAAGCGACCCGCCAGAGATCGGGTTCGGCGAGGCCGTATTTCGCCGACATTTTTTTCCAGACCCCGGCGTCGTTGACCATCTGGCCTTCAAGCGGGACTGGCGCGCCCTCGAAGCCTTGCCAGGCGACCTCGAACCACTTGGCGATGCGCGGCCACAACCAGCTCCATCGGAAGATGTCGCCATTGACGATATTGTAGGCTTGGTTCTTGGCGATATCGGTCGTGCTCGCCCAGACGAGCTGCTTGCCCAGCACGCGCGCGTCGGTCATGTCGGTCAGGCCGTTCCATTGCGCGGCGCTGCCGGGGAACTTGAAGGGACGGCCGACCTCCTTGCAAATCGACGCGTAGGCGGCAAGCGTCGTGCCCATGTTCATCGCGTTGCCGATCGCCTTGCCGATGATCGTATGCGGGCGGTGCACGCTCCAGGTAAAGCCGTCGCGCTTGGCCGCCGCGTAAACCTCGTCCTCCTGGTTGTAGTAGAAATTCGGAACGTCCAGGCGCGGCTGCTCCTCCCGCACTGGCGTCGGGGGAAGCAGCCCGCTCTGCGCATAGGCCTCGAACGGCCCGAGGTAGTGCTTGAGCCCGGTGACCAGCGCGACGTGCCTGACGCTTCTGGCTGGCGCGACCGCGTCGAGGACGGTTCGCACGATTCCGGCATTGACCTTGATGTTTTCATCCTCGGTGGGCCGGCGCGACCACACGGTCAGGTAGACATGGCTCGGTTCGAGCCGGCTCACCGCCTTGCCTACGCTGGCGGGATCAAGAAGGTCGGCGGCGTGATGCTCGACGCCCGGAACGATCCCTTCCGGGCGGCGCGAAATTCCGTGAACGTGGGCGCCGGCGCGGATGAGTTCCTGCGACGCGCCGCGCCCGGCAATGCCGGTCGCGCCCACAACCAGCGCCACAATGTTCATGCTTGTCTCCCGATCGGTCAGAGAAGAGGCGCGGCCGCCAAGCCCCAAACCGGCCTCAGCCGATGTTCACCATCACCTTCATTTCCTGGCCGCTCGGGTTGAGCAGCGAGCGGAATCCCTTCTCGACGATCGCGTCCGGTTCGATCCGCCCGGTGACGATCTTTTCGACCGGCAGCTTGCCGCTCGAGATCATGCGGATGACGCGAGGCCACATGGTCACCTCGTAGCACCAGGTCGCCTCGATGGTGATGTCCTTCAGCGCCCATAGCGCGGGATCGACCAGCGCCTTCTTCACATGCAGGCCGGTCTGCACCACGACCCCATGGTTGCGCACCGCCTGCACGCAGGTGTTGAGCGCCGCCTCGATGCCCGAACACTCGATCGCTGCGTCGACTCCCACCCCCTCCTCGGTGTTTGCGCGGATATGCTCGACGACATCGACCGATTTCGGATCGAGCGCCGCCGTTGCGACGCCGAGGCTCTCGATATGCTTGCGGCGATTGGCGTTGGGCTCGCTGACGAAGATCTTCGAGGCGCCGACGGCGCCGCAGATCAGGACGACCAGCGCCCCGATCGGTCCGGCGCCGGTGATGAGCACCGTGCTGCCGCCGGTCACCCTGGAGCGATCGACGCTATAAAGCGCCACCGCGGTCGGCTCGACGAGCGCCCCCTGTTCGTCCGTGACGTTGTCAGGGATCAGGTTCGCATTGTAGTCGTTGATGACGGCGAGTTCGCCCATCCCGCCCCAGGCCCAGCTCAGCCCGATGCACCCCATGCTGGGACTCAAATGGTTGAGACCGCGGCGGCTGTAATAATCGTCAAGCGGCATCACCAGCGGCTGGATCGAGATCCGGTCGCCCTTGCGCACCCGTTTCACATCGCGGCCGGCTTCAATGACCTCGGCTGAAAACTCGTGGCCGAGAATCTGGGGCAGCGCGGCGCCGGTGAATTTGTGCGGAGTCTTGGGCGTCACGATCGGGCCGCCGGCGAATTCGTGAAGGTCCGTGCCGCAGATGCCGCAGGTCAGCGGCTTGATAAGCAGCTGCGAGTCCCCAAGCGAGGCCGGCGAGGGAACATCTTCGACGCGCACGTCCTCCTTGGCGTAGAACCGCACCGCTTTCATCGTTTCTTCCCTCTCGTTTTCGCGCCTTCTTATTGCGAAACGCCGCCAGGTCGAGCGAGCACATGCCCGCTGGCCCCCGCCGGAAAGCGTTGATCGGGACAACGATCGCCGCGTTGAAATCGAGACCTGCGCTACCTGGCGCGAACCATCAGACCTTGGCGAAAGACCCGCAGCGCCCTGTCCTCCTTGGCCGCTCCCTTAGCACCGCCGTTCCGGAGCCGCGGGCCGGATTTATCCAAAATGAGGATTTTTTCGGACGGCGCCTTGCCGTTCTCTGGCAATTTCCACCGGCAAAGACTTTGGGTGGGAAACGGCGACGATGGCCTCAGTGACGGACTCGGCCACGCAGAGCGACAGGCTACAAAACGACGACATAGGCTTGGATCGCCGCCTCGAGCTCTTCCGTCTCCAGGTCGAGATTCGCGATTGCGAAAAGCGCGCCCAGGATCTGTTCCTGCAAAACATGATCAAGGGCACGAGTCATTTGTCGATCGGTCAGGAAGCGGTCGCGGCCGGGTTCGGCGTCGCGATGCGCAAGGGCGACAAGTCGTTCTGCACCTATCGCGGGCACGCGCATACGCTCGCCCGCGGCGCCCCGATGGAGGGCATGCTTGGCGAACTGATGCTGCGCGACATCGGGCTCATGCGCGGCAAGGGCGGCTCCATGCATCTGACCTCGGTCGAGCATGGCGTGTTCGGGTCCTATGCGATCGTCGGCGCGCATCTGCCGATCGCCTGCGGCTCGGC
>DATNFJ010000047.1:0-7149 GCA_035606455.1 Sphingomicrobium sp. | reverse complement strand
CGGCTCCATCGCCCGGATCACGCTCAACCGCCCGGACCGGCTCAACAGCTTCACCGTGCGGATGCATGAGGAGCTGCGGGACGCGCTCGCGAACCTCGGTGATGCCCGGGTCGTCGTCTTGACGGGCGCCGGCCGCGGATTTTGTGCCGGGCAGGACCTCAACGACCGCGCCGTCGCGCCGGGCAAGGCTGTCGACCTCGGCGAGACCGTCAGCCAGTGCTGGAACCCACTGATCCGCACCCTCACCTCGCTTCCGCAGCCGGTGATTGCACGCGTGAACGGAGTCGCGGCGGGCGCGGGCGCGAACGTCGCGCTCGCCTGCGATATCGTCGTCGCGGCGAAATCGGCGAAGTTCATCCAGAGCTTTTCGGCGATCGGACTGATCCCCGACAGCGGCGGCACCTGGACGCTTCCCCGGCTCGCCGGACAGGCGCGGGCACTGGGCCTGGCGCTCACCGGCGATCCGCTGCCCGCCGAGACCGCCGCGCAATGGGGTCTGATCTGGAAGGCCGTCGAGGACGAGTCGCTCGAGGCCGAGGTCGACGCCATCGCCAACAAGCTGGCGTCGCTCCCGCCGCTCGGCCTCGCGGCGATCAAGGAGATGATCCGCGCGAGCTGGCAGTACAGCCTCGACGAGGAGCTCGAGCGGCAGGCCGGCGCGATGCGGCGCCTCGGCTTTACCGAGGATTATCGCGAGGGCGTTGGCGCCTTCCTCGAAAAGCGCCCCCCAAAATTCGTCGGGAGGTGAGGCGTGGGGACGACGACCATCGAATATCGGACGCTGCCCGGAACGCGCGCCGCCGTCGGGCGGGCAGGCACGCACAGCGTCGTCGCCGACCGGCCCCAGGGCAAATTCGGCGGAATGGGCCTCGGCTTCAATGGCGGCGAGCTGCTGGCGCTGTCGATCGGCGGCTGCTTCTGCAACGACATGCAGGCGATCGCCGACGAGATGGGCTTAGCCATCGCCGATCTGCGGGTGAGCGTCGACGTGGATTTCGCCGGTGAGCCCTCGCGGGCGAGCGGCGCGCGAATGGCGGTAGAATGCACACTCACCGACGGGTCGGATCCGTCCGAGCTGATCGCGCGGGCGAAAGCTGCGACGACGATCGGCAACTCGCTCATCGCCGGATTCCCCGTGGAGATCGGCGCCGTCTGACCTGCAACTCTCGCCGCCGCTGCTCGTTACGCTCGCCGAATAACAACAAGGGAGGCGAGCGATGCTCGGCACCATTCTCATTATCATCCTGATCCTGCTGCTCATCGGCGCGGTGCCCCACTGGGGCTACAGCAGGGGCTGGGGCTACGGTCCCTCGGGCCTCCTCGGCCTGATCCTGATCATCATCGTGGTCCTGGTGCTGCTCGGCCGAATCTGAACCCGGCAGCGTCCAGCAGTTGAGCGGAGCTGGTCGTCAGTCGGCGACCAACTCCGCAAATTTGTCCAGGTCGATGTTGCCGCCCGAAACGACGCAGACGATCGGGCCCTCGCCGGCTTCGCCGGTCAGGGCCGCGGCAAGGGCGAGCGCGCCGGCGCCTTCGGCGATCGTCCGGGTCTTTTCGGCAATGAGGCGCATTGCCTTGCGCGTCTGGTCGAGCGTTACGGTGATCGAACCATCGGTGACCGGGCGCATGCGCTGCCACATCCGCTCGGTGACGCTCTTGCCGCCCGCGCCATCCACGAAGGACGCCTTCCAGTCGGGGAACCACTGCGGACCGCCCTGTGCGATCGAATAGGAATAAGGGGCGGCCGTCTCGGGCTCGGCGCCAAGCACCTTCACGTCCGGGCGGAGCGCTTTGATCGGGCTCCCAACGCCGGTCACCAGGCCGCCGCCGCCGATCGCGGCGATGACGGTGCGCACTTCGGGAAGGTCTTCGAGGATCTCGAGCGCCATCGTGCCGTGGCCCGCGATGAAGTCGTAGCTGTCGAACGGATGGACCAGCGTGCCGTCGAGCCCCGGATAGGCGTGCGCTTCGGCGATCTTCCACGCGTCCTGGTACGACACCGGGATGATCTCGGCGCCGAGCGCCCGCATTCGGTCGAGCTTCGTCTGCGGCGCAGTCTCGATCGCCACCACCGTCGACGGCACTCCGAACTCGCGCGCGGCGTAAGCGACGCCCTGCCCCGCGTTCCCCGCGCTGATCGTCCACACGCCCTTGGCGCGCTCCTCCTCGGACAGAGCCGCCACAGCATTGGTTGCTCCCCGGATCTTGTAGGCGTTCGTTGGCTGCAGGTTTTCAAGCTTCAGCCAGATCTCGGGCGATTCGGGCCCGAGCTCGAGCTTCACCAGCGGCGTTCGAAGCACCGTCCCGCCGATCCGGCCACGCGCCGCTTCGACGTCTTTGATTTCAATCGGCCGAACCGGTTCCATCGCGCCTCACCTCTCCTGCTTCGCCCAAAGTTCCTCTAAGGGGCGCGCATGAAGACTCTCAAGCTCCTAAATTACGAACGGGACCGCTGGATCGCGGGCGACAGCGCGGTCGAGGTTCCTAGCGCCATCGACGGCGCCCCCGTCGCGACCACCGGTTCGGGCGGGCTCGATTTCGGCGCAATGCTCGCTCACGCACGCGACGTCGGCGGACCGGCGCTGCGCAGGCTGACGTTCCACGAGCGCGCGCGGATGCTCAAAGCGCTTGGACTAGCGATCATGGCCCGCAAGGAGCAGCTGTACGAGCTCAATTATTTGACTGGCGCGACCCGCAAGGACGGGTGGATCGATATCGAGGGCGGCGCCGGAACGCTCTTTTCCTTCTCGTCGAAGGGCCGGCGCGAGCTTCCCGATGCGCACGTGCTGCTCGATGGCCAGCTCGAGGCCCTGTCGAAGAACGGCACGTTCGTCGGCCAGCATATCTACACCCCGCTCCAGGGCGCGGCAGTGCATATCAACGCCTTCAACTTCCCGGTGTGGGGAATGCTCGAGAAGCTCGCGCCAACCCTGCTCGCCGGAGTGCCTGCAATTGTGAAGCCGGCTTCCGCGACCGCTTACCTCACCGAAGCCGCGTTCCGGATCATGATCGAGGCGGACATCCTCCCGCCCGGCGCCATCCAGCTGATCGTCGGCGGAGTCGGCGACCTGTTCGATCATTTGACCGGCCAGGACGTCGTCAGCTTCACCGGCTCGGCCCACACGGCGCTCAAGCTCAAGTCTCATCCGACGGTGGTGCGCGAATCGGTGCGCTTCGTTGCCGAACAGGATAGCCTTAACGCGTCGCTGCTCGGTCCCGACGCCGCCCCCGGCACGCCGGAGTTCGACCTGTTCATCAAGGAAGTCGCGACCGAGATGACGGTCAAGGCGGGCCAAAAGTGCACCGCGATCCGCCGCGCGATGGCCCCGGCGCAATATCTCGACGCCGTCGAACAGGCACTCGCCGAGCGGCTGGCGAAGACGAAGGTGGGTGACCCCCGCGCCGAAGACACGCGCATGGGCGCGCTCGTCAGCCTCAGCCAGCGCGATGACGTGCGCACTCGAATCCGTGAGTTGGAGGCTGCCGGTGCCCGTATCGTCGCGGGCGATCCCGACGCCGAGCCGCCGATCGCCGGCGGCGCTTTCCTTCCGCCGGTGCTGCTTAGGACCGATGATCCCTGGGGCACGGCGGCGGTCCACGACTGCGAACCCTTCGGGCCCGTCTCCACGATCATGCCGTACAAGGACATTCAGGATGCGATCGCGCTGGCGAACCGCGGCCGCGGAAGCCTTGTCCTGTCGATGTTCAGCCATTCGCCCGAAGCCGCGCGCGTGTTCGTCCAGGGCGCCGCCGCGTATCACGGGCGGATGCTGGTGCTGAACCGCGACAATGCGGCGGAATCCACCGGCCACGGCTCGCCGCTTCCGGTCCTGGTCCATGGCGGCCCCGGTCGCGCGGGCGGGAGCGAGGAGATGGGCGGCGTTCGCGGCGTCAAACATTACATGCAGCGGACCGCGCTCCAGTCGACACCGGCGATGATCGCCGCGATCACCGAGCAATATGTGCCGGGCGCGCCCAAGCACATGATCGACGTCCACCCGTTCCGTCTCAAGATGAGCGAGCTGCATATCGGCGACACGTGGACTACGCCGAGCCGCGCGATCACGCTCGCCGACATCGAGCATTTCGCCGAATTCACCGGCGACAAATTCTATGCCCATATGGACGAGGAAGCGGCGAAGGCCTCGCCGATCTTCGAAGGGCGCGTCGCGCACGGCTATTTGCTGCTCAGCTTCGCTGCGGGCCTGTTCGTCGACCCCGATCCGGGACCGGTGCTCGCCAATACTGGGCTCGAGAACCTGCGCTTCCTGACGCCGGTCTATCCGGGAGATTCGATCCGCGTCGAACTCACTGTCCGCGCCAAGTCAATAAAGTCGGAAGAGACCGGCCAGGTGCGCTGGGCGGTCGAGGTTTTCAACCAGAAGGACGAGCTGGTCGCGACCTACGACCTTCTGACGGAAAACGTGCCCTGAGGCGAGGAACGGCGTTCTCCGGCCATTCGTTTTAACCGGCGAATTCCCCAAAGGAGAGCGACCATGAAAGTCAGCGAAGTGATGACGCGGGACGTCCAGACCATCCGCCCCGACCAGCCGGTGCAGGAAGCCGCCTCGTTTATGCTTAGCGCCGATGCTGGATCCGTCCCGGTGACCGACGGCGACCGGCTGATCGGAATGATCACCGACCGCGACATCGCGGTCCGCGGAGTCGCCAAGGGCTACGGCCCCGACACGCCGGTCCGACAGCTGATGACCGACGACATCATCTGCGTGCTCGAAGACGACGATGTGGACGATGTCGCGAGCAAGATGAGCGAAGCCCAGGTACGACGCCTACCCGTGATCGACGATCAGCAGCGGCTGTGCGGAATCGTCAGTCTGGGCGATTTGAGCCGCGAAGCCGACGAAGACGTCGCGAGCGAAGCGCTGGTAGGCGTCAGCGAACCCGGCGGAAGGCACCAGCAGTAAGATTTAGCGGCCGATTTCCTTGATCGCCTGATCGACGAGCCTCGCGTCGGTCGAGGCGTCGTGGCGGTCGGCGATAATCCTGGCCGCGGCCTTTGCGGCGGCATCGGCCGCGGCAGCGCGGAGCTGCTCAACCGCGGCGCGCTCCTCGGCGGCGATCTTGTCCTCCGCCATCCGCGTGCGGCGTTCGATCAGCGCTTCGGAATCCTTCTTCGCCTTGGCGACGATTTCCTTGGCTTCGTGCTTCGCCCGCTCGAGCAGCGCCGCCCGGTCCTTGTCGACCGACGCGGCCTTCGCCTCATATTCGGCCTTCAGCGCCTCGGCTTCCTTACGCAGGGATTCCGCCTCGGCGAGCTGATCGCGAATCAGCGCGATCTTCGAATCCAGCGCGCGCCCGACCGCCCCCGGAACCTTCTTCCAGATGAGCAGCGCGAAGACGATCAGGATCGCGAGCGAGACCCAGCCGCCGGGGTTCAGGCCGAGGAAGGTGGGCTCGGCCGCTTCCGGCGCCTGCGCCACCATGGCCATCAAGAGGGCGCTAGACATTGAGCTCCGCCTTGACCGCGGCGGCGGCGTCCTTCTTGTCGACCGTCAGGCCGGCCACTCGGCGGACCATGTCCTGAGTGGCTTCGGCGGCAACCGATTCGATCTCCGACCGCGCGGCGGCGAGCGCCTCACGGATCGACGCCTGAGCCGACTCGACCTTCGCGCTCATCTTCTCGGCGGCGGCCTTGGCCTTGGCTTCGGTCTGGCGGCCGCTCTCCGCCTTCGCCTCCTGCGCGATTCGGGCGGCTTCGGTGCGCGCCACATCCATCCGCTCGCGCCATGCGGCCTCGGTCTCGTCGGCAGCGGACCGTGCCTTCTGCGCGGCTTCGAGGTCGCCGGCGATGCGCTGCTCGCGCGCCTCGACCGTCGACTTGATCTTCGGCACCATTCCCCGCGCGATCACGAAGAAGATGAAGCCGAGCGCCACCGCCAGCCACAGGAACTGCGACAGATAGACTTCGGAAAGTTGCGAAAGCTGGGGCATCGTCGATCACCGGTTTTGGCCGGCTGTTTCCTTACTTCGAAGCGAACAGGATGAGCATGGCGACCGCGAACGCCATCAGGCCGAGAAGCTCGGCCGCGGCGAAGCCGATATAAAGCCTGCCCTGCTGGCCGTCGGACGCCGCGGGATTGCGGATGGCGCTCTGGAGGAACGAGCCGAACACGAAACCAACGCCGATCGAAGCGGCGCCGACGCCGATCGCCGCGAGACCGGCGCCGATGAGCTTTGCAGAAGCGACATCCATGATTGAACTCCTTTGAAAAACAGATGGTTAGTGAAGGTTTACAGCTTCGCTGATGTACAGCGAGGAAAGGATCGCGAAGACATAGGCCTGGATCGCCGCCACCAGCAGCTCGATCATGCTGACGAACATGATGAAGAGCATGGACAGGATGGTGATGGCGATACCGCCCGCGCTGTGGCTGTTCAGAGCCTGCACGACGAAGTTGCCGAACACGTCGAGAAGGATGTGGCCGGCGAACATCGCGATGAACGGCCGAAGGCCGAGGCTGAACGGCCTAACCAGAAAGCTGATCAGCTCGATCGGGGTGATGAAGATCTTGAAGACGAACGGCGCATCCTTCGGCACGAACAGCGAAAAGAAGCCGTAACCGTGCTTCCAGAAACCGACCCCCAGAACGATCGCGAAGGTGATGATCGACATGACGCCGGTGAAGGTGAACTGGGCGGTGATCGAGAAGGGATGGGCAGGCGCGACGATTCCAAGCGGCATGTCGCCCATCAGGTTCGCAAAGAGCAGGAATACGAAGGCCGTGAAGATCCACGGCAAATATGCCTTGCCCTGCGGCCCGATACTGACGTCGACCATGTCGTCGATGAAAGCGATCAGCCCCTCGACCGCGACTTGCCAGCGGCCCGGGATCAGCTCACGCTTCATCCCGCCGAACATGAACAGCCAGATCGTGCCGAGGACGATCAGCGTCCACAGCGCGCTGTTCGTGAAGACGAACGGATTGTTGTGCCCGAACGAACCGAAGATCGGCTCGATCACGAACTGGTGCATCGGGTCGATGTCGGCGGCGGCGGCCAAAGTACTTCCCTTATTCCTGCCCGTCGGGGGTGTTGCCCCGAGGCTTGTTTGAAATCCGAATGACGTTGATGAATCCGCCGGCGAAGCCGACGAACATCAAGCCCAACAAGAGCCAGGGCGCGGTTCCA
>DATNFJ010000046.1:0-7131 GCA_035606455.1 Sphingomicrobium sp. | reverse complement strand
GCTTCGAACATCTTCGCCACCGTCGACTTACCCATGCCGATGGAGCCGGTGAGTGCGATCTTGATCATGTTGCCAGGAGATCCCGCTCGCGAAGCGCGCCGAGAAGCGGGATCAGCGGCATTCCCAAAATGGTGAAATGGTCGCCTTCGATCCTCTCGAACAGCTGCACGCCTCGAGCCTCCAGCCGGAACACGCCGACAGTGTAGCTCACCTCGGGCCATTCGGCATCGAGATAGTCGAGAATGAAGCTTTCGCTGAGCCGCCGCACCTGCAGCTTCGCCCGCTCCACGTGCGACCAGTCGGGCACGCCGCCGCGCGCCAGTGCGACGGCGCTCGTCAGCTGCATCTCCTTGCCCGAGAAGAAACGGAGGTGCTCAACCGCCTCCTGTCTGTCCGCCGGCTTGTTGAACAAGCGTCCGCCCGCCGAAACCACACTGTCGCTTCCGATCACCCATTCACCCGGGATACTGATCGCCTTGGCAGTGGCGAGCCGAAGCGCGATCTCGCCCGGATCCATTAGTCCGAGCTTCAGCTCGTCCTCGTCGATCTGGGGCTTCGCGGCCTGGTAATCGACTCCGGCAGCATCGAGCATCTGGCGCCGGATCGAACTCATGGAAGCAAGGATCAGGGTCAAAAGGACAACCTTGTGGAAAAGCGGCGAACCACCCGTAGCGCGGCTTTGGGGAGCATCTCAATCGACGCTTTCGAGGCGTCCCGGGTCACGCGTTCCGACGATTCATCCACGGGGACGGAATCAATCCCCAGCTTGTGAATCATGGGGCTAGATGGGCGCGACTCGCGCTTCCGCAGAGCACGGCGCTCTTGCTCGCCTGTTGGCAAAATCGGGAGCGCCGCCTAAGCCCCGTTCTCCCCCGCCCAATCACATCATCAATCTTAGATTCTAAATATATAAAGGAGAGAAGAAGGGTGACTTCGAGGCCTGCCGAACCTCAGGGCACGCATGCCGACAAGCCGTTGCTGTCCGTGCTCCGGGGAGAACGTCGCGATCCGGTTCCGATGTGGATGATGCGCCAGGCCGGGCGCTACCTCCCCGAATACCGGCAGCTCCGCGAAGAGAAGGGCAGCTTTCTCAGCCTGGTGTACGATCCCGAGGCCGCCGCTCAAATCACGCTTCAGCCGCTCCAGCGTTTCCCGGAGCTGGATGCGGCCATCCTCTTTTCCGATATCCTCATCATTCCGTTCGCACTCGGGCAGAACCTCAGCTTCGTCAGCGGCGAGGGCCCGCGGCTTACCCCGCCGCTGATCGACGCCGCGCTCGACGAGCTCACCGCTTATCCCGCCCGGCTGGACCCGATCTACGAAACCGTCTGCAAGGTCAAAGAGCGGCTCCCCGACGACAAGACGCTGATCGGCTTTTCGGGAAGCCCGTGGACCGTCGCGACCTACATGGTTGCGGGGCAGGGCAGCCGCGACCAGGCGGAGGCGCGACGGCTGGCTTATGCCGATCCGAAGCGGTTCGGCGAGATCGTCGCCCGCGTCGAAGAGGTCACGTTCGACTATCTCTCGCGCCAGATCGAGGCCGGTGCGGAAGCGGTTCAACTGTTCGACAGCTGGGCCGGCAGCCTCTCACCCGCGCAATTCGAGCAATGGGTGATCGCGCCCACGGCCCGCCTCGTAAAGAAGCTGACGGCGAAGCATCGCACCGTGCCGGTGATCGGCTTCCCCAAGGGCGCTGGCGGCAAGCTCCGCGCTTATGCCGCCGAAACTAAAGTCGCCGCGGTCGGCCTTGACGAGACGGTGGACCCGGCCTGGGCAGCGGGAGAATTGCCGGAGGACCTGCCCGTCCAGGGCAATCTGGATCCCTTGGCGTTGATTTCCGGCGGCAAGCCGATGCGAGCCGCCGTGGCGCGCATTCTTGACGCGTTCGCGGACCGCCCTCACATCTTCAACCTCGGACACGGGATCCTTCAAAACACCCCGGTCGAGAACGTCCAGCAGCTGATCCGACAGGTAAAGGGGGGCAAGTGAGTCAGTACGTCGGGTATCTCGGCCCCGCCTATCTGTGGGTGAAGGCCGCCCACGTCACTTTCGTGATCTTCTGGCTCGCAGGGCTCTTCCTGCTTCCGCGATTCTACGTCTACCATCACGAGACGGCCGTCGGCTCGCCCGAGGACCGCGCCTGGATCGAGCGCGAATCGCGCGTCCGTTCGATCATCCTGACCCCGGCGATGATCGTCGTGTGGGTCCTGGGGCTGATGCTCGCCTTCAACATCGACGCGTGGCCGCAGGGTTGGTTCTCGGCCAAGCTGTTCTTTGTCGTGCTGCTCAGCGCCTATCAGGGATGGTTGGTCTATTATGGCAAGAAGCTCGCGCGAGGCGAACGGCCGCTGTCGAACAAGGCGGTCCGGATGATCAACGAGATTCCCGGCATCGCCGCGGCGATCATCGTCGTTCTTGTCATCGTCCGTCCTTTCTGAACGATTCGCCGCAAGCGCTGTTTCGCGCCTGATTGACAGTCGCGCCGGCGAGACATACCTCGAATCGCGAGCGGCTCCGGCCCGTTTCCTTAAAATCGCCGGCACGCTCTCTCCAATGCGGCGTCCTGCCGCCTCGGCTTTGACCAGACCTGACGAGCTCGAGCGCAACTCCCCAAGAAAAGACCACATATGCATTTGAAAGATTTGAAGAAAAAGACGCCTGCGGAACTCGTCGCAATGGCCGAGGAGATGGGCGTCGAAGGCGCGTCGACGATGCGCAAGCAGGACCTCATGTTCTCGATCCTGAAAGTCCAGGCCGAGAACGGGACCGAGATCATGGGCTCGGGCACCATCGAGGTGCTGAACGACGGCTTCGGCTTCCTCCGTTCGCCCGAAGCCAATTATCTCGCGGGTCCCGATGACATCTACGTCGCGCCGTCGATCGTCCGGCGCTTCGGCCTCCGGACCGGCGACACCGTGGAAGGCGAGATCCGCGGACCCAAGGAAGGCGAACGCTATTTCGCGCTGACGCGAGTCAGCACGATCAATTTCGACGATCCCGAGACCGTCCGCCACCGCGTGAATTTCGACAATCTGACGCCGCTTTATCCGGACGAGAAGCTTCGCCTCGACACGCTCGACCCGACAATCAAGGACAAGTCGGCGCGGGTCATCGATATCGTCTCGCCGCTAGGCAAGGGTCAGCGCGCGCTGATCGTCTCGCCACCGCGGACCGGCAAGACGGTGCTGATGCAGAACATCGCGCGGGCGATCACCGACAATAATCCGGAGGTCATCCTGATCGTGCTGCTGATCGACGAGCGGCCCGAGGAAGTCACCGACATGGAGCGCTCGGTGAATGGCGAGGTCATCTCCTCGACGTTCGACGAGCCCGCGAGCCGTCACGTCCAGGTAGCCGAGATGGTGATCGAAAAGGCCAAGCGGCTGGTCGAGCACAAGAAGGACGTTGTCATCCTGCTCGATTCGATCACCCGTCTTGGCCGCGCCTACAACACGGTTGTTCCCAGCTCGGGCAAGGTGCTGACCGGCGGTGTCGACGCCAACGCGTTGCAGCGGCCCAAGCGCTTCTTCGGTGCCGCGCGCAACATCGAGGAAGGCGGCTCGCTCTCGATCATCGCGACGGCGCTGATCGACACCGGCTCGAAGATGGACGAGGTCATCTTCGAGGAATTCAAGGGCACGGGTAACAGCGAAATCGTCCTCGACCGCAAGGTCGCCGACAAGCGCATCTTTCCCGCGCTCGACGTTGGCAAGTCCGGCACCCGTAAGGAAGAGCTGCTGGTGGAGCAGGGCACCCTCACCAAGATGTGGGTGCTGCGCCGGATCCTGATGCAGATGGGGACCATCGACGCGATGCAGTTCCTCCTCGACAAGATGAAGGACGCCAAGTCCAACGAGGACTTCTTCGCCTCCATGAACCAGTAGCTCGGCCAGGCGATGCCCGACGGGATGTTCAACTTCGCGGAGATTTTGACTCCCGCCGGGCTCGCGGTGCTGCTCCAGGTCATCCTCATCGACTTGACCATGGCCGGCGACAACGTCGTGATCATGGGTACGCTGACATCGGGCCTGCCGAAGCGCGAGCGGCGCAGAGTCATCATGCTCGGTGTCGGCATCGCGGTTTTCTTCCTTATCGCCTTCGCGCTGATCGCGACCCAGCTGCTCAAGATCACCGGCTTGCTGCTGGCGGGCGGGCTGCTGCTCCTGTGGGTCTCGTACAATATGTACCGGGAGCTGAGGCCTGCGAAGGAGACCGTCGTCGACGATCCCGAAACCGCCGCAGTCGAAGGGCCGCCGGCAAGCAAGACCTTTCTTCGGGCGGCGGTCCAGATCACCATCGCCGATTTGTCGATGAGCCTCGATAACGTTCTCGCCGTCGCCGCAGCGGCCCGTGAGCATCCCTCGGTGCTATTCGTGGGCCTTGTGCTGTCGGTGACGTTCATGGGTGTCGCTGCGAGCTTCGTGGCGCGCCTGATCCACCGTTTCCCGCTGCTCGCCTGGGCCGGCCTGCTGATGATCCTCTACGTGGCGCTGAAGATGATCTGGGAAGGCTGGCACGACGTCGCGCCGCTAATCACGTAAGGACCTCCGCTCATGAGCGAGCGGGACACCATTTTTGCTTTGGCGAGCGGGCGGCCGCCGGCGGCCGTTTCGATCATCCGGATCAGCGGCCCTGCAGCGCACCATTCGGGCGAGACCATCGCGGGATCGCTTCCCGAGCCGCGCACGGCTGCGGTTCGGCCGCTGCGCGATCCGCGATCCGGCGAGTTGCTGGACGAGGCGCTGGTACTCAGATTCGATTCTCCATCGAGCTCGACCGGCGAAGATGTGGTGGAATTCCAATGCCATGGTGGCAGAGCCGTGGTGGATTCTCTTCTTTCGGCTTTGGAAAGGATCGAAGGACTTCGGCTCGCCCGTCCTGGCGAGTTCACCCGGCGCGCGTTCGAGAATGGCCGGATCGATTTGACGGAGGCGGAAGGACTCGCCGATCTCATCGAAGCCGAGACCGAATCGCAGCGCAAGGCGGCGCTGGCGATCGCCGAAGGGGGGCTGCGGAAGCAGGTCGGAGCGTGGCAGTCGCAGGTGCTGGCTCTCTCCGCCGAAGCCGAGCGGGCGATCGATTATGACGAGGAGGATGAGCGGCTGGACGCGGCGCTTCACCGTCAATGCATCGCGCTTGCGCGCGACCTGCGCGCATGGCTGGAGCGGCCTCGCGTCGAGCGGCTGAAGGGCGGCGTCCGGGTGGTCGTCGCGGGCCCACCTAATGCCGGAAAATCTAGTCTTATCAATGCTATAGCTGGAGAAGAGCGAGCAATCGTAACGGCCACGCCCGGCACAACTCGCGACCATATCGAAGTTCCTCTGCTGCTCGGCGGGGCGCCCGTGCTCCTGACCGATACAGCGGGGTTGCGGGTGTCCGGCGACGAGGCCGAAGCGATTGGCGTGGAGCGCGCTGGCCGACTGATCGAAGCAGCGGATGTGCTCGTCTGGCTCGGGCCGCCGGACGAATGTCCGGCGCACCCCCGGCCGATCAGTGTCCAGCCGAAATGTGACCTTCCCGACCGCCGCGCGGCGCCGGAGGGAAGCTTCGCCGTCTCGTCGGTGACAGGCGAGGGCATTGCGGCGCTGCTCCGTCGCATCGAGTCCGCGGCGCGCGACGTCTTGCCCGGTGAGGATGCGATCGCGCTCAATCGCCGCCAGGCCCACCTCATCGAAGAAGCCGCCGATGCTATTGCTCAAGCCGCCGCGGCATCGGAAGTTCTCCTGGTCGCCGAAGAGCTTCGGCTTGCGCGTTCGGCATTGGACCGATTGACCGGCAGGGCGGGCGTCGAAGATTTGCTCGACGCGCTCTTCTCACGGTTCTGCCTCGGCAAGTAGTGTTTCACGTGAAACGCTCCTTGGCTAAGGCACAGTTGATGTACGACGTTTTGGTTATTGGCGCTGGCCATGCCGGATGCGAGGCCGCTGCGGCCGCCGCCCGGCGCGGCGCGCGCGTGGCGCTTCTAACGTTCCGCGCTGAGGACGCGGGGCAGATGTCGTGCAACCCGTCGATTGGCGGCGTGGGCAAGGGGCACCTTGTCCGCGAACTGGACGTATTTGATGGTTTGATGGCACGGGCGGCTGACCGGGCTGCCATTCATCGGCGGATGCTCAACCGGAGCAAGGGACCAGCTGTGTGGGGCCCGCGCATCCAGGCGGATCGCGAGATATACCGCTCGGCCGTCGGGGCATTGCTGAGGGAGAACGGCGTCGAGATCGTCGAAGCGGAAGCGCTTCGGCTCAGCATCCGTGAGGGGCGTATCGCCGGCATCGAGACCAACGTCCGGACAATGCCCGCCCGTGCCGTCGTGATCGCCACCGGCACATTCCTTGATGCGCGCATGTTCATCGGCGAGCAGGTCATCGGGGGCGGGCGCCGGGGCGAGCGTGCCTCCGTGGCGCTCGCGGGGCAGATTCGCGACATCGGCCTGGGGCAGGGCCGGCTCAAGACGGGCACGCCACCGAGACTCGACAGCCGAACCATCGATTGGGCCCGCCTCGAGGAGCAGCCGAGCGACGCCGAGCCCTGGTCCATGTCTGCGCTCGACGAGGGCGCGCCGCAGCCCCAGCTGCGGTGCTCGATTGCGCATACGAACGGCCAGACGCACGAGATTATCGCGCGGAACTTCGCGCGGTCTCCGCTTTTTGCCGGGGCGATCGAGGGACGGGGCCCGCGCTATTGCCCCTCGATCGAAGACAAGGTGAGGCGGTTCGCCGACCGAGATGCCCACCAGATCTTTCTCGAGCCCGAGGGCCTCGAAGACACTTTGGTCTATCCAAATGGCATTTCGACGTCGCTCCCCGCCGATGTGCAGCAGGAGTTCGTCCGAACCATCGCCGGTCTCGAACGCGCAGAGATTGTTCGCCCGGGTTATGCCGTCGAATATGAGTTCGTCGATCCGCGCCGCCTCAATCAGACGCTGGAGGTGCGTGAGCTGCCGGGGCTGTTCCTTGCCGGCCAGATCAACGGGACAACAGGCTACGAGGAGGCCGCGGCGCAAGGCGTGGTTGCGGGACTGAACGCGGCCGCTGCTGCGCTTGGGCTCACCGAAGTGCGCTTCGATCGTCGCCGCTCCTACATCGGCGTGATGATCGACGACTTGACGGTCCAGGGCGTCAGCGAACCCTATCG
>DATNFJ010000045.1:0-9408 GCA_035606455.1 Sphingomicrobium sp. | reverse complement strand
CGAAGCGCCGCTGCATTGGGCTCGCGGCCGGCATAGGCCCGCGTAAAGACCCCGGGCTGTCCCCAGCTGCCCGGCCAGCGATAGAAGATCTGCGCGCCGACAATTGCGTCCTTGGCCATGCTCAAGGCCCAGGTCGGGACCACATAGTCGGCGTGATAATGGGTGGCCCATCCGACCGGCGCATAGACCGCACCCGACAAGGCCTCCTCGGCGACCTCATAGGCTCGGCGCCATCCCTCCGCGTCGGGCTCGCGAGTCAGCGATCCGTCGCAGGTGAAGGTAAACTGACAGCCGGTCGGGCGTGTCGACCCCTGGTAGACCACGCCGCAGACGCTGTTCGGAAAGGCGGGGTGGCGGACCCGGTTGAGCACGACCTGGACGACCGCGCGCTCGCCGTCCGTGTCCTGGTTGCCGGCTTCGTAATATGCGGCGCTGGCGAGGCAATCGAGCGCCTGCGCCCGCGCCGCCTTGCTGCCTCTGAACAGGAACGGCGCGGCCGCCGGGTTCGGTCCCTGCGCTACCGGGATGTCGGCATTGATCTTGAGCGCCTGCTGTGGCGCGACCTGCTGATAGGTCATCGGCGGCGGGGCAGGGGGCGCGGCATGCGCCGCTGGGCTCGTCGCCGGATTGGGCACCGCCATGCTCCCGAGCGCGACCGCCGTGACGAAGCCTAGCACGCCGACTCCGATCGCCTCGCGCGGATAGGCGCGGACGAGAGCGCGCGCACGCTCCCGCCAGCGGCGGGCCCCGCTGCGTAGTCCGTCGAGCGGTCTCGAGATGGTCAGCGCCTGGTTCATTCGTTAGTGATATACATGACTAATACAGTTGTTTCAATCTCGTGCCGCCCGGAAGGATCCGGACTGAGACCATCTGATCAACGGTTTCAAAGGGATAACCCACGCCACTCCCATGAATAGATAATATGGCGCCTGGACGAGCACAGGCCATTTGCCGACGAGCGGGGCCAGGCTTGCGACGAACGCCGCCCACAACAGGATCAGCGCGAGGATCATCGCGATTCCGGCGAGCTTCCTGGGCGCTGGTTGGCTCATGCGCGGCGCCCTATCCCCACGGCGCAGCGGCGGCAATCGCGGGAAGCCGGTGCGCCGATGTTCACGCCAGACCGTGCAAGCCCTCGGGTGAAGCCCCGCAAGAAGGACGTGCCGGTCAGGAAATCGCCGTCTATCCTTGGATCGGGCCCGCCTGGCTCAAGCTCATCGGGCGGAGAGGGGAGAATATGATGCAGCCTGCCGTTTTTGCCGCCGCAACCCTGGCTTTCGCGATTTTTGCAGCGCCCGTAACTGCGCAGCCGATGCCACCCGGGCAGTCGTTGGCCGTCGTCCAGCAGACGGGTGCGGGTGAACCTTCGCCGGCTGCTCAGTCGACCCCCGAAGCCCCTCAGTCGCAGCCCGAACCGCCGCCCTTCCCGCCGATGCCGAGAGCAAAGCCGAGCCATCGCTGGACCACCAGCAACCATCACGTCGCGACCGGGCATCACAGCACGACGCAGGCGCATCATCGCACGACCTCGGCACACCATCGCACGACGTCAACCCACAGCCGTGCGACTCATGCGGCCCGCCGGTCGGCCCACGCCACGCATCGGCGCAGCCACGAGCGGAAGGAGGCCGTGCATCTGTCACGCAAGACCATCCGCCAGTGCCATGGCATGAGCTACAGGCAGATCATGCGGAACAGCAATTGCCGGGCCCTGATGAGCCAGGAGCTCGAAGCCGCGTCGGCTCGCCATCAGAGCAAGCATCGCCACAGCGCGACTCAACGGCACAAGGCTGCGAAGAAGAGCGCCCATCATTCGAAGCATCACCGGTCGTAGAGCGGCTGTTCACCGGCGCAGGGGTGCGGCTCAGGCCTCTTCTTCGTCTTTGCGCAGGAGCGGCAGCAGATTGTCGATTAGCTTGCGGCCGCCCTCGTGCGAGCCGACCGGGCGCTCGGCGATGACCTTTCCGTCCCTCGAGAAAACGACCTTGAACGGCAGCCGTTCGCCCCGCGTTTCAACGATTTGCGCGGTCGTTGTTGCCACTGGGTCGCCTCCATCCTCGCTGAAGCGGGGTACCACTCGTCATTAAATCGAGTCTGTCCGTTCCATGAAAATCGCGCCAGAGAGCGAGACGTGACGGACGATAGAAGCGACTCGCAGCTGATCGACGAACGGCTTCGTTCGATGGGCGATTGGCGCGGAGCGATGCTTGCCCGGCTGCGCCGCCTGATCAGGGAGGCGGATCCCGCGGTGATCGAGACCGTCAAGTGGCGCAAGCCCTCGAACCCGCTTGGAGTGCCGGTGTGGGAGGACAACGGGATCGTTTGCACCGGTGAGACCTACAAGGACAAAGTGAAGCTCACCTTCGCAAGGGGCGCTTCGCTCGACGATCCGAACCGGCTGTTCAATTCCAGCCTGGAAGGCGGCACCCGGCGCGCCATCGATTTCCACGAGGGTGACGATGTCGACGAGAAAGCCTTCAAGGCGCTCGTCGCCGATGCAGCAGCGCTCAATCGCTCGCGCCGCTGATCGGCTGGATCAACTGCAGATCGTGGGTGTCGAGGGGCCAGCGGCGGAAGAATAGCAATTGCCGCCGGCGGCATCGGCGCGGTTTTCGCTGCGCAGCGCCATGAATGCCGCGGCGCTCCCCGCGATGATGATCAGAAATGCGATCGCCTTCACGCGCATGGCGAATCCCCTGTGCGATCCCTTGTCGATCGCTAGGCATCGCACATTATCACTCAACTATCGGTAAAAGAATAAAAGTTTTCGACAGCCAGGGCCTCGCCCCAGTTCTGGGCGCTACTGTGCTTTTCGCGCCACTGGCTCCGTCACCGTCGGTCGAACAGCTCGAAACCGTCCGGCGACGCGAAGCCGTCGAGCGGGACGTCCCAATCATCCGCCGGAATCGCTTCCATCAGGCGCTGCATGGCCCAGCCGACGCCGATCAGCCGCGCATGGCTTTTCTTCAGGCCGACGAGCGCTCGGTCGTAATGGCCCTTGCCCCGGCCGAGACGCGTCCCGCTGCGGTCGACCGCGATGAGCGGCACGAGCACCAGGTCGGGCTCGACCATCGGGTGCCGCTTCGCCGGCTGCATCAGCCCGAAGGGCCCGGGCTCCAGCGGGTCGCCGGCGATGAAGCGGAACGGCTTTGCCGGGTTGATGAAGCAGGGGAAGGCGGCGATCGCGCCCACCGCGCGCGCCTCCTCCATCGCCGGCAGGGGGCTGATCTCGGACCCGAGCGGATGATAGCCGCCCACGACCGAAACTCCGGCGAACAATGAAGTGAGGTTCTGCGCCAGCTTATTCTCGAGCCGGGCGCGATCTCCGTCGGACAGAGTCCGAACGTAGGCCTTGCGCGCATCGAGCGCGGCCCGGCGCAGCGACTCCTTGGACAGCGGCTCCATCTCAGGCCGCGGCTGCGAAGGGTCGAAAGGGGGTGACGGGACCACCATGGCCGTTTGCCCTAAAATCCTCTGACGCCAAAACGTCAGGTGGGCGCCGATTGCTCCGGACCGGAATCCGGCACAGGGTCAGCTCCCGAGGATGTTCTATCGCCTCAGGGATTTTCCGAAGGCGCGCACCGGGTAGTGCCCGTCTCCCCCGATCTAGGGATTTGCGGCCTCCGCCTCAAGCTGCTGCGCGAGCATTTCGAGGCGATTGGCGAGCGCTTCGGCGCGCTCGACAAGCGCGGGATCCGGCGCTGCGGGCACGGCCGCCGCGGCGGCGTCCGGGTTCCTGTCGATCAGTTGGTCCGCGAGCAGGAGCGAGGCGAACAGGAACTGCCGCGCTTCCGACAAGGTCCCGAGCCCGGCGAGGGCCTCGCGACTCTTGCCGTCGACGAGGCGCGCGGCGGCCCGGAGATTCTCCTCTTCCCCCTCGCGACAGGCCACCTGGTATGTGCGTCCGGCGATGTTGAGGTCGATGAGAGCGGTCATCAGGCGGCCGCCTCTCGGATGAGCTCGTCCAACTCCTCCACGACTTCGCGGACCTTGGCGCGAAGCTCGTCGTCGCGCCCAGCGGTGGCAGGCTGTCGCCCGGCAAGCGCGCGTTGAATCCGCTCGATCGCGCGTTCCGCTCTGTCGACCGCGGCTGAAAGACCCCCGTCATCCATTTGATTTCCGCTACGCACTTTAGTGATTCCCGGCAAGCGTTGACGCGGCCCGGTTCGCCTTCCAAAGGAGCCGCGCCGCGCGCCCGCGGCCGAACCCCGTTTGCCGGAGCCCAGATGCAGCCGTCCGACCGCCGTCTCGCCAACGCCATTCGCGCTCTTGCGATGGACGCGGTCGAGGCCGCCAACAGCGGTCACCCCGGAATGCCGATGGGGATGGCGGATGCCGCGACCGCGCTGTTCACGCGGCACCTGAAGTTCGACGCGGCCGAACCGCACTGGCCGGACCGGGACCGTTTCATCCTTTCGGCCGGCCACGGATCGATGCTGATCTATTCGGTGCTCTACCTCACAGGCTACGAACGGCCGACCCTCGACGACATCAAGCGCTTTCGCCAGCTCGGCTCGCCGACCGCGGGACACCCGGAGAATTTTGAGCTCCCTGGAATCGAGGTGACCACCGGCCCGCTCGGCCAGGGACTCGCGATGGCGGTCGGAATGGCAATCGCCGAGCGGCACCTGAACGCCGTCTATAGCGACGATCTCGTCGACCACAAAACCTTCGTCATCGCCGGCGACGGCGACCTCATGGAGGGGATCAACCACGAAGCGATCGGCCTCGCGGGCAATTTGAAGCTCGGCCGACTGATCGTGATGTGGGACGACAACAGCATCACCATCGATGGATCGACCTCGCTCTCGCGCAACGAGGATGTGCTCGAGCGCTATCGCGCCGCCCAATGGCACACGGTCGAGTGCGACGGGCTCGACGCGCACGACGTCAGCCGCGCCATCGACGAAGCCGTCGCAGACCCGCGGCCGACCCTCATCCGTTGCAAGACGATCATCGGCTTCGGCGCTCCGCACAAGCAGGGAACCGCGGCGACTCACGGCGCCGCCCTCGGACACGACGAGGTGGAAGCGGCGCGCAAGGAGCTCGGGCTCGAAGACAAGGATTTCTTCGTCCCCGATGACGTGCTCACCGCCTGGCGGGCGGTTGGCAAGCGCGGGTCCGTCGATCGGGCGCAATGGAACGACCGGCTCGAGCGCAGTGGCCGCAAGGACGAGTTCCTGGCGCGGATGAACGGGAGCGTGACGGACGCCTGGCTCAAGCCCTATCTCGACAAGCTGCTCAAGGAGCTGAAGCCGGTTGCCACGCGAAAGGCCTCGGAGATGGCGCTGGAGGCGATCAATACGGTCATTCCCTCGACGATCGGGGGTTCGGCCGACCTCACCGGCTCCAACAATACGCTGACGAAAGGGCTCGAGGCGCTGACTGCCGACCATTACGCCGGTCGCTACATCCATTACGGCATTCGCGAATTCGCCATGGCCGCGGCGATGAACGGGATGGCGCTGCACGGCGGTGTGATCCCCTACGGCGGCACCTTCCTCGTGTTCACCGATTATGCGCGGCCCGCGATCCGCCTCTCGGCGCTTCAGCGGGCGCGGGTCGTCTACGTGATGACCCACGACAGCATTGGCCTCGGCGAGGACGGACCGACCCACCAGCCGATCGAGCATCTGCAGAGCCTCCGCGCGATGCCGCAGCTCGACGTCTATCGCCCGGCCGACGCGGTCGAGACAGCGGAATGCTGGGCGCTTGCACTCCAGGCCGAAGAGCCGTCGATCCTCGCGCTGACACGCCAGAACCTGCGGCCGGTGCGAACGGAGCCTTCCGCCGAGAACTTGTCGGCCCGTGGTGCCTACCGCCTCAAAGCAGCTGAAAATCCTCGCAAAGTCATTTTCATCGCGACCGGCTCGGAGGTCGAGATCGCGCTCGATGCGGCTGCTGAGCTTGAAGGGCAGGGGATCGGTGCCGATGTGGTCTCCATGCCCTGTACCCAACGGTTCGACGCGCAGCCGCGCGAGTATCGCGAGGATATCCTGCCCGACGTCAGCAATCGGGAGATCCTTCGGGTCTCGGTCGAGGCCGGCACGACCTTCGGGTGGGAGCGCTACACCGGCCTGCACGGCCTACGCATCGGCATCGATCGCTTCGGCGTCTCCGCGCCCGCTCCGGACGCCTACGCCTTCTTCGGCCTCACGCCTGACAAGATCACGCAACGGGTGCTCGACTTCATGAAGACAAGAGGAATCCAATGACGAGAGTTGCAATCAACGGCTTCGGCCGAATCGGCCGGCTGGTCGCCCGCGCCATCCTCGAGCGGCCCGACTGCGGGCTCGAGCTGGTCAGCGTCAACGACCTCGCGGACGCGAAGGCGAACGCCTGGCTGTTCAAGCACGACAGCGTGCACGGCAAGTTTCCCGGCGAGGTCACGACCGACGGCAACGACATCATCGTCGACGGCAAGCGCATCCATGTGACAGCCGAGAAGGACCCGGCGAAGCTTCCGCACAAGGCCAACAACATTGATATCGCGCTCGAATGCACCGGCTTCTTCACCGACCGGGCGGGCGGCGAGGCGCACATTCAGGCCGGCGCGAAGCGGGTGCTGATCTCGGCCCCGGCCAAGGGCGTCGACCTCACCGTCGTCTACGGGGTCAACGACGACAAGCTGAAGGCCGAGGACCGGATCGTCTCCAACGCCTCCTGCACCACCAACTGCCTTGCGCCGGTCGCGAAAGTGCTGAACGACGCGCTCGGGATCGAGCGCGGGCTGATGACCACCGTCCACGCCTACACCAACGACCAGAAGATCCTCGACCAGATCCACAAGGACCTGCGCCGCGCCCGCGCGGCCGCCATGTCGATGATTCCGACGACGACCGGCGCCGCGCGCGCCGTCGGCGAGGTGCTTCCCGAGCTCAAGGGCAAGCTGGACGGCTCGGCGATCCGTGTGCCGGTGCCAGACGGGAGCATCATCGACCTGACCTTCGTCCCCGGCCGGCCGACCAGCCGCGAGGAAGTCAACGACATCCTGAAGAAGGCCAGCGAGAGCGAGCGGCTCAAAGGCATTCTCGAATATACCGAGGATCCCATCGTCTCGGTCGACATCGTCCACACGCCCGCAAGTTCGACCATCGACAGTCTCGAAACCGCGGTGCTGGACGGCACGCTCGTGCGCGTCGTCAGCTGGTACGACAATGAATGGGGCTTCTCGAACCGAATGGTCGACACCGCCCGCGCGATGGGGCGGCTCGGATAAGTCTGTCCTACAGCGTCTGTTTGTGCCTAAGGCCCCTCGCATGACCATGGTCGGCCGATCCGCTTCTCGTCCCCGCGCGTGCGCTCCCGTGCGCGCGCGCGCGCGTAGAACTCTCAACTTTGGCAACTTTCGCGGCTGATGACCCGCTTCAAAACACTCGACGACCTGCCGGAGGACCTGACCGGCAAGCGCGTGCTCGTACGGGTCGACCTCAACGTTCCGATGGACGGCGCGAAGGTCACGGACGACACGCGGCTTCGCGCGATGCTCCCGACCGTGCTGGAGCTCAGCGACCGCGGGGCGATCGTCCTGCTCCTGTCGCATTTCGGCCGGCCGAAGGGCGAGTCGCGGCCAGACATGTCCACGGCGCAATTGGTGCTGCCGATCCATCGGTTGGCTGGCCGGTCGGTCCGCTTCATCGAGGATTGCTGCGGGCCCGAAGCCGAGCGCGCGGTCGAGACGATGCTGCCCGGCAATATCGGCGTGCTGGAAAACACGCGCTTTCATGCCGGTGAGGAGAAGAACGAACCGGAGCTGGCGAAAGCGATGGCGGCGCTTGGCGACTTCTACGTCGACGACGCCTTCTCGGCCGCGCATCGGGCCCATGCCTCGACGGAAGGGATCACCCACTACCTTCCAAGCTTCGCCGGCCGTGCAATGGAGGCGGAGCTGAATGCGCTGGAGCGCGCCCTTGGCAATCCCGAACGACCGGTCGCGGCAGTCGTCGGCGGCGCCAAGGTCTCGACCAAGCTCGCCGTGCTCGGGCACCTGGTCGGCAAGGTCGACCATCTCGTCATCGGGGGCGGGATGGCGAACACGTTCCTTGCCGCCCGCGGCGTGGATGTCGGCAAATCGCTATGCGAGCACGACCTGACCGGCGAAGCCAATGCGATTTTCGAGCGCGCGGAGCAGGCCGGCTGCACGATTCACCTGCCGTACGACGTGGTCGTCGCAAAGGAATTCGCGCCGAACCCGCCGTCGGTTCGCACCTGCAACGTGCACGAAGTCGCGGCGGACGAGATGATCCTCGATATCGGCCCGGCCGCGGTCGAGGCGCTCGCCGACGTGCTCAAGACCTGCCGGACTTTGGTCTGGAACGGCCCGCTCGGCGCTTTCGAGGTGCCGCCTTTCGACGCGGCGACGGTCGCGCTGGCAAGGACAGCGGCGGCACTGACCAAGGAAGGTTCGCTGATCTCGGTGGCGGGCGGCGGCGATACGGTCGCGGCGCTCAACCACGCCGGCGTGACCCAGGATTTCACCTTCGTCTCCACCGCGGGCGGCGCATTCCTCGAGTGGATGGAGGGGCGGGTCCTGCCCGGCGTCGCCGCTCTGGAGGGGGCATGATCAACATCCAGAACATCGACCATGTGGTTCTGCGAGTGCGCAACCGTGAGACGATGACTCGCTTCTATGTCGACGTGCTCGGGGCCCGGATCGAGAAGAACCAGGAAGTTCTGGGTCTCTATCAGCTGCGCTTAGGGACATCACTGATCGATTTCGTGCCGGTCGACGAACGGCTCGGCCGAAGCGGGGGAGCAGCGCCCGGCAAGGAAGGTCGCAATGTCGACCACGTCTGCTTCCGGGTGCTCCCGTGGGACGGCGAGTCGATCCTCGCCCATCTTAGCGAACATGGGATCGAGGGCGAGATCGTCTCCCGCTACGGGGCCGACGGCGAGGGTCCGTCCGTCTATGTGTCGGATCCCGAAGGAAATAATCTGGAGCTGAAGGGGCCGCCCTGGGCGCCCGTTCCGAAACGCTGAAGAACGAGGAAAAAATGAACCGGTCAGAGATGATGGAGAAAATCGAACGGGGCGACGGCTTCATCGCGGCGCTCGACCAGTCGGGCGGCTCCACGCCCAAGGCGCTGAAGGGCTACGGCATCGAGGAGGGCGCCTGGTCGAACGACGAGGAGATGTTCGACCTCATCCACAAGATGCGCACCCGGATTATCACGTCGCCCAGTTTCGGCAACGGCAAGGTGATCGGCGCGATCCTGTTCAAGCGCACTATGGACGGGACGGTCGACGGCAAGCCGACTCCCCAGGCGCTGATCGACCGCGGGATCGTGCCGTTCGTCAAGATCGACAAGGGTCTCGAGCCGGAGGAGAACGGCGTTCAGCTGATGAAGCCGAATCCGGGCCTCGACGCGCTGTTGGAGCGCGCCAAGGGGCTTGGTGTGTTCGGTACGA
>DATNFJ010000044.1:0-34696 GCA_035606455.1 Sphingomicrobium sp. | reverse complement strand
CTCGCATCGGTATGTTTAAAATTTGAGGCGAACTACCGGGCGCCGAAGACCGCTAAGAGCGAAGGCGGCTCACCGTATAGAACTGCCTTCCGCTGCGGCGCTAACTTGTTTCCGAGAGTGCTTGTCTTGGCCGAACGGCAGGCGTCAGGCCGACTTGGTACCGACGCGAGCGCACCGCTCGTGCAAACCGTTCGATCAATGCATAAACCTTGGTCGGCACTTGAGCCCATTCGGGAGCGCGTCGAGGAGGCTTTTCTAAGAACCGCTTACCTCGGAGAGTCGATCCTACCTTATCGCGTCTTCCGCACCTTCGAAGGTGTTGTGCCCGCTGACGAGCGGGGCCAGGTCTTCGACAGTCGATCAGCATTAGACGCAGGTCATGATCATCTTGCTCGATGGCTTACGCAGGTCGAAGAGCTGTGGGATGAGCACGGAAGCGGTGCCAGGCCGTTTAGAGATCAAATCAACTACATCGGACAGCTGGCTGGACAGTTTCCGCTTCCCCCACTGAGAGTAGTATACACAAAATCAGGTACTCTTCCGGCCGCTGCGCTACTGCGGGATGAAGGAGCAGTCGTGGATCAAAAGTTGTTTTGGTCGAAGCCTCAGAGCGACCAAGAGGGCTATTATCTGATGGCCGTACTCAACAGCGAAGCAGCGAGGTCCCGCGCCGAAGATTACCAGTCCAGGGGACTTTTCGGCACACGCGATTTCGATAAGGTGATGTTCAACCTGCCGATCCCGCTGTTCAGAGAGAGCGAAACGCTCCATCGCGAACTCGCCGAAGCGGGTGCGCAGGCCGAAGCGGTCGCCGCCAACGTCGAGCTCAAGGAAGGCGAAAAATTCCAGCGCGCTCGCAAACGCGTGCGCGATGCACTCGCCGAGGACGGCATCGGCGGCGACATCGAGAAACTTGTGGAGAAGTTGCTCGGGCCGGTTTGAGGGATGCCAGTTCCAAATTATCCTGTGCGCATGAATCGGTGGGCCCTCTCCACCGCACTTCGTGCGGTCCCCCTCCCCATTGCGGGGAGGATTTGATGGACGACCCGCGCCAGCCGGACATGTTCGGAAGTTCGCCCCCCCAGGCGGAAATGTTCGACGCGCCCGCGCAGGTGGAACGAAAGCCGATCCATTCGAAGCGTTACGGCATCATCGAGCCGCCGCCGCCGGGCGGACACACGCCGGAGACCATCCGGGCACAGATGAAGAAGCTGATCAGCCAGGCTCGCAGCGCAAAGGCTACGCCCTGGCCACTGCGACAGACGCGGACCCACATGGTCATGTTTCCGTACATGGCCGAGTGGCTCTCGAAGGAAGAGGGTGCGCAGCTGCTCATGGAATTCAAGACTGAAATGCGACGGCTCGGTCATGACGAGCCGCCGCCGCTCGAGACCTGCTGAAGGACTGCCTAAGTCTGGATTGCCGCGCTGCGCTCGCAATGACCGTGGCGGCTGCACGAAATGCTTGAAATGTAGGATTTGAATTGCTTCACGAAGGAAGCTGGTCACGCGAGTGAATCGCCTGACCACGTCGGACGGGCTCGCCTCGCTTTAGGCTCGACGCCCTCCGCGGACATTCCACCGGCCTGACAGGCCGGCAGAGCCTTTAAGTCCGCTCCGCCCACCGGCCGGCTCGGCGGCTCTTGGGCTCGATCATGAGAGGATGCACAATGCCAAGACCTTTGACACGAGCCCAAGCGCTACAGAACCGCGCCTTCCTCAAAGTCCTTCGCCGCACGGCGAATGTGCGGCTCGCTTGTCGGGAGCTGGGCTTGAAATACGGCACGATGCAGCATCGGCGGCGGACCCATCCGGCGTTTGCGCTTCGGTGGGCGGCGGAGCTGGTGGCGGGGCAGGCGGCGCTGGCGCGGAAGAAGCGGGCTGGCCCCTCCACCAGCTCCGCCGGTTCCCCTCCCCACGCCTTCGGCGCAGGGAGGAATAGCGCGTTTCGCACCGCCGGCGGGGAGGCGGTCGTTGTCCGGCTCAAGAGCGGCGCCTTGCAGGTGCGCCGGGCTCAGCCGGGCAAGCTGACGCGCGAGGCGGAGCAGGCGTTTCTTTCGGCGCTTTCGGTGACGTGCAACATCGCGCTGTCGGCGGCCGCGGTGGGGGCGGCGGAGGCGGCTTTCCACCGGCGCAAGCGCAAGGACCCGGGCTTCGCTCGCGAGATGCGGATGGCGCTGGAGCACGGCTATCTGGAGATCGAGACGGCGCTGCTCCAAAGCTTCACCGCCGCGAGCCACGAGCATGACGACTGGCGGAACAACGATCCGCCGGCGGTGCCGCCGATGAGCGTCAACCAGGCGCTGCAGCTGATGTACCTGCACCAGAAGGAGGCGCGGCTGATCGCCGAGCCGCCGCACATCCGCAAGCGGCCGGGCGAGAGCGAGGAGGCCTATTCGGTCCGACTGTCGGCGATGTACGAGGCGCGGCTGCAGCGCGACCGCGAGCGGTTCGAGGTGGCCGAGGCGGAGCGGTGGGAGCGGGGCGAGCCGGCCCTGGGGCCGGCGGGGGAGGCGGTGCGGAAGGAGCTGGGGCTGCCGGACCTGGCGCAGGTGACGGGCTGGTCGCACGCGGATCCGGCGAAGGCGCCGCATGATGCGAGCCGGGCTTTGTTCGGCGGGTGGCGGATGGCGGATATGGCGCGCGCGCTGGCCGACCACGGCCGGCGATCGGGTTAACGCAAGACGGCTCTGAGAATCCCCGCCTCATCTTCCGCCGTCTTCAGCATGTGCTCGCGCATGGAGCGGCTGGCTTCGCGGTAGCCGATCCAGTCGTGGGCGACGGCCTCGGTCGGCCATTTGGCGAGGTGGGCGACGGAATGGGCGTTGAGCTCGGTGTTGGCGGCGCGGACCCTGGCCACCGCCTCGGCGTCGCCGGGCTGGCCGCGCTGCTCGAGGAAGCGCAGGATCCGGTTGACCGCGGACCGGCGGTCGATGCTGGTCTGGCTAAGCCTGAGGCGCGCCGACGTATATTCCATCTTCGACGGCTGCGGATTGTCGGCGACCGCGCCCAAAGCGGCGATCCGCGAGGCCATCTCGGCATGGACGGCTTCGAGCTCGGCGAGCAGGGCGGCGGGTGAGATTCGGGGTTGGGGCGGTGTCGCGGCGGCAGAGGCGGGCACTATGGTCTCCCTGGGCTCCGCCACGAACATCAGCTTTCGCGGGGGGCCTTCGTTGAGCAGGGGGCCAGGTTAACCGAACAGGGTTAGCAAAGTCTTAGGGGCGTGGCTTAAATCCGGTCCGGAATGGGGGATGGTGCGCCGGTCCTCACCCTTCCGCCGCTTCGCGGCTCCCTCCCTCCAGTGCTCACCTGTCCCCCGGACAGGCTGCGCGCTTCGGTCCCGCGAGCGGTAGAGGGGCTGGTTACTTGACGCGCTCGACCTGCTCGAACTCGAGCTCGACGGGGGTGGCTCGGCCGAAGATCGAGACGCTGACCGCGCAGTGCTCGCCATGCCCCCGGCATGGCTGCGCGCAACGCGACCCGTTCAGAGTCAAAGTTGCGCTATTTTACTCGCTCCACCTGTTCGAATTCCAATTCGACAGGTGTCGCTCGGCCAAAAATTGAAACGGAAACTTTGACTCTTCCGCGGTCGAAATCGAGCTCTTCGACGACTCCGTTGAAGCTGGCGAAGGGGCCGTCGAGGACCTTGACCGCGTCGCCGATCTCATAATCGACGTTGATCTTCTGCTTGGGCGCGCTGGCGGCCTCGCGCTCGCTGGTGAGCATGCGGGCGGCCTGGGCGTCGGGGATCGGCTGGGGCTTGCCGCCGGGGCCGAGGAAGCCGGTGACCTTGGGCGTGTTCTTGACCAGGTGATAGACCTGGTCGTTCATCTCGAGCCGGGCGAGGACATAGCCGGGCATGAACTTGCGTTCCGACTGGACCTTCTTGCCGCGCTTGATCTCGGTCACGGTCTCGGTCGGGACCTCGATCTGCTCGACGAAGGCGTCGAGGCCCATGCGGTGCGCCTCCGACTGGATCGCGTCGCGGACCTTGTTCTCGAAGCCGGAATAAGCGTGGATGATGTACCAGCGGGACATGTGATTACCTGTCTAACCTGTTCGTTCAAAACATTCCCTCACCCGGCGCGTCGCGCCGCCCTCTCCCGCGGGCGGGAGAGGGGCTAGAGGTCAGCCGAGGAAGCTCAGCAGCTTGCGCACGAGTGTCGAAAAAGCGGCGTCGGTGCCGAAGAAGAAGAAGGCGAGCAGGCCGGTCATGATCAGCACCATGATCGCGGTCGCGACCGTTTCCTTGCGGGTCGGCCAGACCACCTTCGCGGTCTCGGCGCGGACCTGACGGATGAATTCGCCGGGGGAAGTCTTGGCCACTTCGTCGATGCTCTCTTGCGGATAGAAAAAGGCTCCGCGGACCCGGAGGCCGGCGGAGCTTTCGGTCACTTAGCGCCGGCGAGCCGAGTCTTCAAGGTTGCGAAGCGGTTGGCGCGTAGCTAACTCGCCGGTGGCCTTAGGAGTGTAGCTCAGCTGGTAGAGCATCGGTCTCCAAAACCGAGGGCCGGGGGTTCGAGTCCCTCCACTCCTGCCATTTCCTCCTTTTCGATTACTTGAGGGCGGGACATTAGACCGGCAGCGGCGCATTTCGCTTGATCCATTTGACAACGACCGAGGTGGAGATGCTTGTCACGCTTGGTAGCGCCAAAATCTTTCGCAGCGTCAAATCGGACAAATCGTCGATATCGCGGACGACGGCTTCAATGATGAAATCGTGATTTCCCGTCCCGCCGGCACAGGCGACGATTTGCGGATCGCCTTCGATGGCAGAGAGTAAATCCTTGCGATCAGTCTCCGTTCTCTGGTTCGTAGAAATCATGATGATCGCTGACATCGAAAAGCCGATCTGGCGCTGATCGACGATCGCCTGATAGCCCAGGATCACTCCAGCCTCTTCCAGCGACTTCATTCGCCGCAAGCAGGACGTCTCCGACATCCCTATGCGACGGGCGAGTTCCGACGCGGAAATCCGCCCTTCAGATTGCAGCACGCGCAGAATCCGACGGTCCCCGTCTGAAATGTGCATGGTGAATTCCTCCGGCTTTTCGTGCGTTTCTATTATGATTCCGTCAAAATAGCGAAGCCAGCGTATGAAAAAAGCCGAAAAGCGTCGGCGATATCCCGCTATGGCTTCTCCGAAGACAAAGCACTGAACGGGGGGATAGACTTGAAGCGCGACTGGTTCCTTTGCTTTGGCGTTGCTACGGCGATGCTTTGGGCGGCGCGGCTATTCGCCGCCCCCATCGTCGACGGCGTGCCGCCCCGCGAACTGACCAACCCGAAATCGATCGTCTCGAAGTCGCTGGCCGGAGCAACGCCCGTTCCGATTGCCGATCTCTTTTTCACGCACGGCGGAGCCGATGCCATCTGGATGCCGCATGGGAACACCATAGTCATCTCCACCAACATCACCGGCCGTTACAATCTCTGGACCCTCCCCGCGACTGGCGGCTTCCCGCTCCAGCTCACACAGTCCGACGATGTGCAATCCGGGCTTGCCGCCTCGCCCGACGGCAAATGGATCCTGTTTCAATCGGATCATGGCGGCAATGGAATCCACGATTTTTATGTGACCCCGGCGTCCGGCGGCAACGTCGACGATCTGACGAACACGCCTGACATCGACGAAGAGGATGCGCGCTTCTCTCCGGACGGTTCGGCGCTTGCCTTCGAACGCAGGGCGAAGAGCGAGTCCTCCAGCAATATCGCGATCATGGATTTCGCGACGCGTCACGTGCGAGAACTCACGCACGAGCCGATGAAGGATTATACATGGGCCGTCGCGGCATTCTCACATGACGGCAAATCCATTATCGCCAATCGTATCAACGCGGCGCGGACTGAGTCCGAAATCTGGATGATCGACATCGCGTCCGGAAAGCAGATTCGCCTGACGCCGCCACAGAAATTCAATAAGGCAACGGATATATCGGCCGACAATCGCTACATCGCGATGACAACGGAAACGACCGCCGGCATACGTCAGGCGGCCCTCCTCGGTCTGCGCGACGGATCAACTCGCATCCTGAAACCGGATGTGTGGCCCCAAGGGTGGACATCCTTTTCTCCGGACGGGCGCACGCTAATATTCCAAAGCTATGTCGACGGGAGGGTCACCCTCAGCAAGTACGATCTCGGCTCAGGAAGATCGGAAGTGCTGCCACCGTTTGGTGGGTACACCGGCGAGGCGCCCGACACCCAAACGAGCTTTTCGCCGGACGGTTCGCGCATCCTAGTCAGTCATCAGGCGAGCAACGCGCCGCAGGACTTTTGGATCGTTAATGCAAAAACCGGTTCTGCGACGCAGCTGACGCGGCTTGGCCTCGCCAGCATCGATCCCGCCCGTCTGCCAAAGGCGGAGGTCGTCCACTACAAAAGCTTTGACGGAACTGTCATCAGCGCGTTGCTGTGGATGCCGTTCAACCTCGCGCGGGATGGAAAGGCGCCGGCCGTTCTCTTCCCGCACGGCGGCCCCGACCTACAGGCGCTCGACGTTTTTGATCCTACCCCGCTGGCACTCGCCTCGCGCGGTTTTGTCGTGATCGCGCCGAACGTAAGAGGCTCGAGCGGGTACGGTAACGCTTTCAAGGAAGCGAACCACATGGATCTTGGCGGCGGCGATCTAAAGGACGAGATCGCTGGGCGGCAGTTTTTGATCAATACCGGCTATGTGGACCCTAATCGGATCGGCATGAGCGGCGGCTCCTACGGCGGTTTTATGACTCTGATGGCGCTCGCCAAAACGCCGGCGCTGTGGGCAGCCGGAGTCGACGAATACGGAATCATCGACTGGCACGGAATATGGCTCCACGCCGACCTTCCGGACCGGCAATATTTGGAGAGCTACCTCGGCGACCCAGTCAAGAATGAGCAAGTTTACGCAGCCTCGAGTCCCATAACCTACATGAAGAATGTGACGGCGCCGCTTCTAGTGCTGCAGGGCGACAATGATCCGGTGGTAACCAAGGACCAGGCGGAGAAGGTCGTCGAGGTGATGAAGGGGAACGGCCGCACTGTGGAGGCCCATTTCTATCCAGGCGAGGGACACGGGTTCGACAAGCGCGAAGACCAGATTGATGCACTCGAACGCACCGTTGCGTGGTTCGAAAAATACCTCAAAGAATAACTGGTCGCGAGCGCTCGATCGTTCGATTTCAGTTGCCGGAGCGATCCGCCTCGCCACACGGCCCCCGTTGTCTCACCGCGCCTGCGGGCCCACCGCCAGCAGTCCAATCCACATGCCGGCCGGGCGGATGCAGGTTTGAGAAAGACCTGACTGTGCTTCTGGAAATCGCGAGACCATTATCGCACCTGGTCGAGCAACCCGGCGGCCAGCGCGCGGGCGAAGGCATCGCCCGCCGGTGTCGACCAGCTCGTGCTGCTCGAAGCAACCGACACTAGCGTGAAAGCTGTGTCGGGGATGGCACGGGCGGCTGCGCGACGTCCCGGCGCCGCAGCCAGAACAACAGCGCCGTCACCCCAGTCACTAACGGCAGAATGAACCCCGACTCGTCGATCGCGTAAGCCGTTATCCACCCGCGCGGCTCGGTCAGCGGCACGAAAACCAACTGGTTGAATACATCCGTGCTCGCAAAGAGCAACGCGCCCGTCCACAGGCTTCCGGAGCGCAGTCTTAGCCACAACATGATCACGCCGAGGCCCAGTACCTGGATCACGAAAAAGGGTAGCGCGAACCTCGCCGACGGGGAGGCGGTGTCGAAATAATCCGAAAACAGCAGGATGGGAAAATGCCAGACCGCCCAAATTGCGCCGGTGATCAACGCGGCCCTGGTAAATCCGTAGCGCGCTGCAAGGCACGGTCCGAGAAGACCGGACCAGCCGATCGCCTCGCCGAGCGACGAGGCCAATGTGCGCACAACTTTCGTCGTCAGCCACAGCGGCGTCCACAGCAGGATAACCTCGGAGGTGGTTAGACGGCCGAGCCCCAGGGAGTCTCGCAAATCGGCCACGGTTTTCATGTTCGGAAAACCGCCCAATCCCGCTGTCCAAATAATCCCATACGCCACCGCGCAAACAGCGAGAGGCGTCGCATAAGCGAGGATTTGCCAGCGCCAAGGCCGCACATTCCAGCCCAGTGTCGCAAGATCGATCCGCAGAATAGCGCATGTCAGCAATGCGGCAGCGCCGGGGCACCATTCGAGACCGACGGCATAGGAGCCATTCGCGCCGAGCACATGGCCGCTGATAATCATGGGCGCCCAGAACAGCGAGCTGAGCGCGATCGTCAGCGCGACGTACACACTCGCGGCTCTCAGGGGACGACCAGGCGCGGAAACAGACATTGGATGTTCCCCGTGTGTTGGGCAACGCAGTTGTAGCACGAACCCTTTGGTCGATGTTGCCAAAGTTCACTAACACACTCGCCATAGTTGGTCATTATTGCTATCAGTTGCGATCTTTGGAGCTGGGAATAGCCATGATGCTTGATCGCGTGGATCGCAGGATTCTTTCTGTCCTGGCGGAGGATGGTCGCACGACCTGTAGCGAGCTTGCCCAGAAAGTTGGTCTCTCCAACACTCCCGTGCTTCGCCGCGTGAGATTGCTCGAACAACGGGGGCTCATCGCCGGCTACACTGCTCGACTGGATGAGACGAAGCTCGGTTACTCGGTGAGCGTGTTCGTATCGGTCGTCCTCAACAGCCAGTCTCATGAAGCTTTGGCGAGCTTCGAAGAACGGGTGAGTGAAATGCCCGAGGTAATGAGCTGCTTCGTGATGAGCGGATCAACCGATTACCTGCTTCGCGTCGTGGTTCCCGACCTCGAAACATTTCGTGTTTTCGTAACTGAGCGCCTGGCGGCGGCCCCGGGCCTCTCCCGCCTTAATTCCAGCTTCGTGCTCAAGACCGTCCTTCAGCGTAACGCGCCGCCGCTGCTCGGAACCTAGGGGCGATAGCCGAGTCTCACCTGGCCACCGGTCGGCCGATCCGCCTGCCTCCTGAGCGCCGTCACTGGCCGGTGAGTTCCTTCGCCAGCGCGGGATCGTCGTAGACCTTCTCCAGCGCCTCGGTGATCGCGGCAGTCGAGACGGTGACGGCGCGGTTCAGCCGACCGTCGTAGGCGAAGGCTCCGCCGAGCATGTAGACGTTGCCGTCGAATATCGTCCCGATCACCTCGCCCCTGGCGTTGATCAGGGGCGAGCCGGAATTGCCGGGGACGATGTCGGTAGCCGACGATATGTTGAGAACGGTGTTCGGGTCCAATTTCGGCTGCGCGTCGATCCATCTCGGCGCCAGCTGGAAGGGCGGCTGGCCGGTCGCCCGTTCGTAAAGGCCTTTGAAGTAGGTGAAAGACGGCACCGTCCTGCCGCGCTCGGTCCAGCCGGAAATCGTCCCATAGCTCAGCCTGAGGGTGAAGGTCGCGTCCGGATAGATACTTGTGCCGTAGAGCGCGAAGCGGGCCTTGGCGAGGCGCGCCTGCGCCCGCTCGATCGGTCCGGCCACCTGCTCCTCATACCTCTTGCGCAGCGCGCGCGCCGCCGGGTCGGTGGCGACGACATAGCGGATCAAGGGGTCGTCCGAAGCCGATACCGCGGGCCAGCCGCCCTCCCACAGCTGTTTGCGATAGGCTGGATCGATCAGACGCGACGATGCCAGGCGCTTCGACAGCTCTTGCGGCGAGTCCTTGCCGAGCATCAGCTTGGTCTCGGGCGCGTCCGCGGTCAGATACTCGCGAACCTTGGTCAGCCAGAACTCGAGCTCGAGCTGTTCGAGCCTGGGATCGACCGGCTTGGCGTCCGTGACCTGCTTCTCGATCAGCGGCAGGCGGCTGTCCGTGAAGTCCGGCAGGCGGTCGCTGTTGGGTTTCTGTCGCTCGGCCGCCGAGCGCACCAGCGCGCGGGCCCAGCCGAAAAGGTCCGACCCCGTCGCCGGGCCACGCTCGAGAAGCTCGAAGGGTGCGTAGATGCCGCGATAAACGTTCTCGGCCTGTGCGATCTCCGACCAGGGGTCGCCGACTACCGCCTTCAGCTTCGGATCGGCGCCGACTTTGGCCTTGAGCGCCAGGTCGGCCTCGTGCTTGCGCTCGATGAAGCCCGGCTCCTCCAGCGCCAGCAGCTGGTCATAGCGTTCCTTGTAGCTGTTCTCGATGTCGAACAGCTCGTCGGCCGCCACGCGCGCCTGCTCGGCGCCTTCTTCGCCGAAGCGGATCAGCCGCCCGCGCAGTTCGGAATAGCGCAGCAGGGTCTGCGGCAGCTGGATGCTGCGCAGGAACGAAAGCTGGTCGGCGGTGTCGGCCCGCTGCGTCGAGCCGGGATCGCCGGCCACAAACACCGGTTCCCCGTCGGCCGGCGCCGAAGCGTTCCAGCGAAGATGGCCGGGCGTCTTCACCGGCTCGCCATTCTCGTAGAGCCGTACGAACGAACATTCGAGGTCGTAGCGGGGGAAATTGAAATTGTCCGGATCGCCCCCGAAGAAAGCCGTCGCCAGCTCCGGCGTGAACACCAGGCGTACGTCCGAATATTTGCGATAGGTGTAGAGCTTGTATTGGCCGCCCTGGTACAGAGTCACGACCTGGCAGTGCAGGGTCGCGGCCTTGCCGGCGCAGCCCTCCTGCTCGATCGCCGCGATTTCCGCGTCGCGCGACTTGACAAAATCCGGGCCCGTCTTGCCTGCGACGACGGCCTTGATCCGGTCAGTGACGTCGGAGATCGAGGTCAGGATCTCGGCCTGCAGGCCGGGGCACAGCCGCTCCTCGCGCCGGTTCGCGGCGATGAAGCCCGACTTGATGTAGTCCTGACCGGGCGTCGACAGGCTCTGGGCACAGTCCAAGATGCAGTGCTGGTTGGTCAGGACCAGGCCGTCCGGCGAGACCACCGAGGCGGAGCAGCCGACCGAGAGCCGAACGGACGCATGTTGCACGCGGTCGAGCCACGCCTGGTCGATCGTGACGCCGTACTTCGCCTTCACGGCGGCGGCCGGGAAGTTGTCGAAGGTCCAAAGGCCCTCGTCGGCGAGGGCCGCGCGGCTTGAAAGTCCGAAAGCGACGCCGAGGATGAGCAGGGAACGCGACATGGTTCTTCTCCCGCCGCGGCGCCTAATTTCTGCAACTCGCTTCATCGAGCGACAAACTGCTGCAGCGGAAAAAATTCCGCTACTTCATTATTCTCACGACAATGATGCCCCTAAGGCACGATCCTATTGGTCAAACAGATCGCGAATTCCGTGCTCCATCAGTTCGACGGCCTTCTCCAAGGCTCCGAGTTGCCCAGCCCTCACGATCGCGACGGACATATGCAGGTCGAATGACGGAGGCCGCAGGATTTCAACCGTGTCGCGAGAATTGCTTCTCGCAATGACGCTCGCCGGCAGCAGCCCGACGCCGTATCCCGACTGAACGTACGCAAGCTGCAGATGCACATTGTGGATCTCAGCGGCGATCGTCGGGGTGAAACCGGCACGCTCCAGATGGTCCGTCAGGCTTGCCCGGAGGAAGCAGCCGAGCGGATTGAGCACCCAGGACGCTTCGCCCAAGCTTCTCCAACTGGCGTCGACCTTGCCTGCCGCGCCTTGAACGATCTCCACGCGATCGGTCGCCACGATATTCGTCAGAAGTGGTGGAGGCGCGCTTTTCCCGACGGGCAGCGCCACGACAGCAACGTCGAGGTCTCCGGCAAGCAGCCGGCTAAACAATGTACTTGTGCCGTCGCTCAGGAGCCGCAACCTGAGCTGAGGAAATTTCTCGGTCAGCGCCCGAGTAGGTTCGGTAAGCGGTCCAACCGCCAGCGGGTGCGCGAGCCCGATGCGCAAGACGCCATGAGGTTCGGTGTCGCTCGAGGTGAGAGATTTCAGCGCCTCGACCCGTTGCAGCAAATCTCGCGCTTGTTCCAGGACGCGCGCTCCCAATGCGTTCACGCGCGGCGGCTTGACCGAGCGGTCAAGCAACTCCGCGCCCAATGAATCCTCCAGCCTCTGCAGTTGGCGGGTGATCGCCGACGGGGTCCGGCAAAGACGGTCGGCGGCGCCGACTATGGAGCCGGCGCGGGCAAACTCTACGAGGGCGGGTAAATCATCGAACATGGCACGTCCTCAAGACCGCTGGAGTCATCCGAATCGTGATCATCTGGCATGATCATAGTGCAAATAATGAACTTGCGGAAGGTTGCTTCCCGGTTGCACGAAGCCGGTGATGATCGAACCTTTCGCCGACCGGGCCTGGGCCGACGCCCATGAGAAATTTTCCGCGGACGTGGCCGCGGGACTCGCCCGCCTCGCGCGCTGGTTCCGACGCGCCGCTTTGCACGGCTCGGACAAATTCAACACCGGAGATTTGGGGAAGTGACATGGCGGGCTCGATTTCGCGTTTATTGATGATGTCGGTTGCTTACGGCGCGGCCGCCGTGATGCTGCCCGCCGGACCCGCGCATGCTTCGGGCGTCGCACAGGCGATGGCATGCCCCAAGACCGATCAGGTGGAATTCGAAAAGATGACCTGGGTGGAAGTGAAGTGCGCGATCGCGGCGGGGAAGACGACTGCGCTCATTTTCACCGGCGGCACCGAGCAACGGGGCCCTCAGAACGCGAACGGTGGCCACACCTTCATCGCGCATGAGACGGCCGTAGCGATCGCGCGGAAACTCGGCAACGCGATCGTCCTGCCCGTGCTGCCTTATACGCCGAATGATGCAGAATCGATTCCCGGGACCCTCGGGATAACGGACGACCTGCTCGCTGCCATGCTCGAACGTATCGCTGACCAAGCGGCCCTCAACGGCTTCCGCAACATCATCATCATGGGCGACCACGGCGGCGGCCAGCCGGACGTCTACGAAGCGGTCGCCAGGAAGCTCGACGGGCAGCTGAGCGGAGGCGCCCGCGTGTTTTACTGCGACCAGGTCTACAGGCCCGCGAACGATGCCTTCGATCATTACCTGGTGCAGCACGGCTATCCGCTCGGGCTCCACGGCTACATCTTCGACACCTCGGAATTATTGTATCTCGACAAGGGCAATACTTGGGTGCGCAGGGATCTGGTCCCCACTGCAGTGGGTGATCCCGTCGTCGGCCACACCTCCGGGGATGGCAAGGCGCTGTTCGGTCCCCACAGCCCGCAAAACGGGATTCTCGGGGATGCGCGCCGCTCGACCGCGGAGTTGGGCAGGATTGCAATCGACATGAAGGTGGATTTCGCGGTCAAGCAAATTCGCGGCTTCCTGCCGTCCCAGTGATTTGGGAAGCCCGCTCGACTGGACTTCGCCATCATCGCAGATGGTCGAGCAAGCCGGCGGCCAGCGCGCGGGCGAAGGCATCGCCCGCCGGTGTCGACCAGCTCGTGCTGCTCGCGCCGTTGAGCACCTGCTTTTGGTGCTCGGTCAAAATCCTGGCGGCCGGATCGGCCTTTTGCGACGGGTCCGCGGCCTCCATCACCGCGCCGACGCTGCGTCCGCGGATCCTGCCTGACGAATCGACGAGCAGCGTACAAGGCAGCGTCCCCTTCGGCCGGAACGACGGCGGCAAGGCGGCGAGCAGCTTGGCGCTGGGCCTGGTCGAAAGCGCGCTGATTGCCGCAGTGCCGCCGTTCGGCTCGATCATCAGCGGCAGGTCGGCCGCGTTCATCTTCGCGAGAAGATCGCGGGCGCCGCGATAGTCGAGCGGCCTCTTGCTGTAGGTGAGCAGCGAAACGATGTCGAAGCGCGGCCCCGCATATTTGCGGCGAAGAGCGGCGAAATCCCGAAGATCGATCAGGCAGGGCGCGCACCATTCCGCCCACAATGCGAGGATCGTCGTCCGGCCGCGCAGACTGCGCAGCGATATGGGCCCATGCGCGCCGAGAAGCTGGATCGGCGGCAAGGGGATGTCGACACGGTCGAATCGTCTCGCCACCGGGTTCGTGGCGAAGGGAGTTCCCTGAAAGAACGGCCCTCGGGGCGGCACTGCGCGCGCGATGCCGCCGGCGGCGACGGCCATCATGCCGCCAAGAACGGTGCGTCGATCCATGATTATCTCCATTTCTTCCGCGGGCCGCGGGCCAGCGGCTGAACCGCGGATGCTAGCCGCAGGCTTTAATGAACGGGGGTGGCGCGCACCGCGGCGTGCGCGATCGGCCGCGGGCCGGCATTTCGCCGATGGGATGCCCGGGCTTCCGTTGCGGAGCGCCCTAGGGTCCCCAGCGGAACCGCTTGCGGACCATGGCCCGCACATTGGAGAGTGAACCCGCTCCCGGATTGTGGATGCGGGGGAGCATGTCCCTGGCAATATGTTCGTGGATTCTCCGCGACGACGACCTTCATCGGCCTGAGGCCGGCGGGGACGCCCGCCGCCGCGTTCGAATGAAGGGCCGACTGCGCGCGATCGCGGCTTTGCCCGGGACTTCGAAGATCGATATGTGAAAAGTAGGTTGCCGCAGCAGCGATCAAGATCATCATCGCGATTCCCAACCCGAAAAGTCTTCTGGATGGCTTTGGCTGCACCACATCGGCGGGATCCGCTTCCCCTGAAAATCTGTGCACATCGAATCTGGGGCCGAATTCGCCGGTCGCGAACGTTCGTGCAGCTTCGCGGCTGGTCGAGACACCGAGCTTCCGCCTGGCATGACGCAGCCGGTCGGTCACTGCCGCCGTGGACAGGGAAAGCTCCCGGGCAATGCTCTTGATGTCGTGCCCATTCGCGAGCAGCCGAAGAACTTCGCGTTCGCGTTCGGTCAGGTTGCTCAACTGCTGACGGGTCAGATCGCTGTCTCCCGGATCACCGCGGGCGAGGATAGAGCGGCAAGATCGATGAAATCAACGAACGCTTCCGAATAGGCTCGCAGGATCAGCGCCGAAGCACCGAGCGGCTCAATGCACTACCGGCAATCCGATCCACGTCCCCGCCGGGCCGGTGAACACTTTCTGAGTCGCCGCCTGGTAGTCGCCTGGCTTCGCGAAGAAGATGTTGGGGACGAAGGTCTGGGGGTTGCGGTCGTAGAGGGGGAACCAGCTCGACTGGATCTGGACCATCAGGCGGTGGCCGGGCTCCACGACATAATCGACGTTGGGGAGCGCGAAGCTGTAGGTGACCGGCTGGTTGGCCGGAAGCGGCCGCGGGTTGGCGGGGTCGGCGTGATAGCGGCCGCGCATCACGTCCATGGCGATGGCGAGCTCGTACCCGCCCATCTCGGCCTTCTGCGGATATTGGCCGGGATAGACGTCGATCAGCTTCACCACCCAGTCGCTGTCCGTGCCGCTGGTCGAGGCGACGAGGTGGACGAGGGGCGCGCCCTTGAGGCTGAGTGGCGCGTCCAGCGGCGCGGTTTCGTAGGTGAGGACGTCGGGCCGCGCTTCGGCGAAGCGCTGGTCGTCCTCGAGCCAATAGCGCCAGGTCGAGCCCGACGAATAAGGCGCGATGTTGGGCCGCTGGCGGTAGGTCACCGGCTTCGAGGGGTCCGAGACGTAGGAATCGAAGGTCTGGTCATATTGTGCCATCGGCGCGTCGAAGCTCAGCTGACGATCGGGCCTGAGGAACAAGGGCGTGAGCTTCGCCGCGCAGCCGCTCGAGCAGGCGGCGGGCCAGTCATTGAGGCGTTGCCACTGGTTGGGCCCGACCTCGAACGCGGTGACTCGCGCGATGTTCGCGGGCGGGCCGTTCTTGAGATGCTCGTTGAGGAAGGGCATCAGCACATTCTGCCGGAACCACTTGCCGGTGTCCGAGCCCCAGTCGAGCGGGCCGAGGGTCGAGGCGGCGCCATTCTCCTCGCCATGATACCAGGGGCCGAGCACGAGATGGGCGTTGTCGCTGCCCTTGACCGCCGCGAACACCGCCGGCGCGCCGTAGATGTCCTCCTGATCCCACTCGCCGCCGACGATCAGGGTCGGGACGGTTAGCGGGCGGGAGCCGAGGATCCTGTCGACCGCCTGGTCCTGCCAATATTCGTCGTAAGCCGGATGCTCGGTCAGGCGCAGCCAGAAGGGCAGCTGGTCCATGCCCATCGCCTGCCCGTAGGCGCCGGCCGAGCCGTAGCGCATGTAGGTGTCATAATCGTCATAGGCGTTGGCGAACCAGTCCTCGTCCGACCTCTTGGTCGCCGTCTGGCTGTAGACGTAGCTGATCATCTCCTGCCGGAAGGCGCCGTTGTGGAACCAGTCGTCGCCCTTCCACACGTCGACCATCGGGTTCATCGGCACCGAGGCCTTGAGCGCGGGGTGCGGGTTGATGAGGCTCATCAGCGTGGTGAAGCCGTCGTAGCTGGTGCCGAACGTGCCGACCCGGCCGTTGCTCTCCGGCACGTTTTTCACCAGCCAGTCGATCGTGTCCCAGGTGTCGGTCGAATGATCGACCTGCGTCGGGTTGAGGGGCCCCCGAAGCGGGCGGTTCATCACATAGTCGCCGCCCGACTTGTATTTCCCGCGGACGTCCTCGTAGGCGACGACATAGCCCGCGCGGACGAGCTCGGCCGCGAGCGGCGAGAGGATGTTCTCGGGGAGCGGCCCGAACGTCCCGCGCGACGTCGCCTTGTCGGCGGAGTAGGGCGTCCGGTCGAGCATGATCGGGAAGGGGCCGCGGCCCTTGGAAAGGATCAGCACGGCGTAGAGCTTCACCCCGTCGCGCATCGGGATGGTGACTTCGCGGCGGACGTACTGGAAGTCCGCGCGGGGCGCGGTGAAACGCTGCGGGATGTCGCCGCCCCTGGGGATCGGCGGGACGGCCGGGTGGAAGGTCTGCGGAATGTCGCCGCCCGGCTGGACCGCCGGCTGGACGCGCGATGCCGCCAGCGCCGGCGCGGCGAGCGCAAGCGCGGCACTGAGAACCGCGACCTTGTTGAACTTCATCCGATTCCCTCTTTCGAGGCTGCAAAAGCCCAAAAGGAAGGAAACTACAAGGCGGCCGCAGGACCGCGTCCTTGCCGGCTCCGTCAGTTGCTGAATATCCCGCCGAGGAATTTGACCTTACGCTCCTGCTTCTCCCTCGTCTTCGCCTCGAGATAGGCCTGGTAGGCATCCTGCTGGGTCTGGAAGGCGGCCGGTTCAAACCTTCGACGGATACTTTCGGGCCTCCGGCCGATGTCCGGAATCGCCGGAATTTCGTCATTGGCCTGCTTCAAATGTAGCGCTACGTGTGTAGCGCGACTCTTCGCCGCGCGCTTTGGCGGCGACGGCGAATGGCCCTTGCATCGGAGCCGGCGGAGATGGGTGAGCAATGCCGCGGGGCGCCGCGCCACGTTGTGAAGGGCCGCGCCGCGGCAATCGTCGCCGCCCGCCTCGGCTTCCTCGCTTTGACCCTCGCCGCTGCCGCTCCCTCGCTCTCCGCGACGCCGCCGCGAACCTGGGCCGGAGGCTATCAGCTGAACGGGCATCACAGCTCCCTGTCGCTCAGCGTCTCCGGCTCCGGCGAGTCGCCGTCGATCAAGGCGAACATGTTGATCAAGGACGTGTCGGATGTCCCGCTGACAGACGTCTCGTGGAAGAACGGCAAGTTCCGGGGCAAGTTGAAGGAAGGGGATGGAACCGACAGCTTCGACGGGCGCGTCACCGGCAACCAGATCGTCGGCGTGGTCACGAAGGGCGGCTCGAGCGGCCCCTTCCGCCTGATCCGCCTCGCCGACGTCGGCGATGGCCAGCTGCGTTCGATCGAGGGCGCATACCGCGGCCACCGCGGGACCTATCTCGTGGAGCGCCTGTGGGTCGGCCATTGGATCATCAACATGGCGGAAGAACGATCGGGGGAATTCCGGGGGATCTTTCCCGTCGGACCCAACCACTTCGTCGCGGGACCGCTGCTCCTCACGCCGGCGCCGGTGCAATGGGACCTTCGCTTCAGCCGGAACGGCATGACGGTGAAGCATTCTGGAAAGACAGATCTGGCGCGCAAGGTGCCGCTGCACAGCGAGGAGATTTCCTTCATGAGCGGCGACGTCCGGCTCGCCGGAACGCTGGTCGAGCCGGAAAGTCCGGGGCCTCATCCGGCAATCGTCTTCATGCACGGATCCGGTCCCGCTCCGCGGCAGTCGAATTTCGGCCTCGGCTACTGGCTCGCCGCGCAGGGCTTTGCGGTCCTCAAGTACGACAAGCGAGGTTCCGGCGAGTCCGGCGGCGACCTCGCGGGCATAAAATACGAACAACTGGGCGAGGACGGAGCCGCCGCCGCGCGATGGCTGAGCAATCGTCCCGAGATCGATCGCGGGCGCATCGGCTTCTGGGGCATCAGCGAGGGCGGCTGGACCGCGCCGCTCGCCGCCACGCGTTTCCGCAACGCCGCGTTCGTCATCATCGCGTCCGGAGGCGGGCTGAGCCCGGCAGCGGGGGAGTTGCTCGACACCGAGGACCAGTTGAAAACCGACGGTCGATTCACGTCGGCGCAGATTTCCGACGCGCTCAATTTCCAGCGGCTGCGCGATAATTATGCACAGAGCGGACAGGGCTGGGACGCCTATTCCGCCGCTTTGGCAAGCGCGGTGAAGCAGCCGTGGTGGAACTATCCATCGACCGATCTCTACGGCTGGTCGAAGCCGGATTCCGCCGGATGGAAAATGAAGGCGGCATCCTATTTCTACGACCCCGCACCGACATTGCGGGCATTGCCGTGCCCGATCCTGATCCTCTTTGGAGGGCTCGATACGCCGGCCGGGGTGCGCGCCGATCTTGCCGCGATCCACCAGGCGCTTGCCAGAAATCGGAAGGCGCAAGCCACGTTTCGCGTCTTTCCCAAGACCAGCCACAACCTGTTCGTCGCGCGCAGCGGAAACGAGAACGACCTCGACGAAACCACGCGCTTCAGTCCTGCTTATTCCCCGACGATCACCAACTGGCTGCTGGAGCACACAAGTTCGTCGAAACGGCGGAGTGACTTGCAGACTCGCCGACGCCTCTCATCGAAAGCGTCGTGATCAGGCTCCAGGCGTGGGGCACCTCGGCAGTCGCAATGGTGCAGTGCGCGCCAGTGTGAAAAAGGGGGCTGAATGAGAACCGCTTTCCTTGGCATTCTGTCACTGGGCCTGATCGGCGCCTCGCCGGCGAGGGCGGATACGGTGCGCCTTTCCGTCGGCCAGAAGCTGCAGCGCTTCTCGCTGCTGACGCCGGGGGCCCATCGCTACATGCGCTACCTCGTCAACAAGGACGGCTCGCGCCAGCTGGTGGACATCTGGGACCGCCGGGTCAGCTTCGCTCCGGAGCCGGACGGAAGCGGCCAGCGAATGCACATCGTCCAGCGCTGGGACCGGGCGGACAAATCGAGCGTGCTGATCCAGGACAGCTGGTTCGAGCCGGGGACGTTCAGGCCGCTCACGCACGTTCGCCGCACCGAGAAGGGCGGCAAGACGACGCTCTGGGGATTCCGTTTCACGCCCACGGCCGTCGTCGGCCTGCCGAGCCTTGCCGGGAACGAGCGAGCGGACTTCTCGATGGCCCAGAGCGAGCCGCACTATAATTTCGAATATGACATGGAGCTGCTGCAAACGCTGCCGCTGGCGGCGGGCCGCACGTTCGACATTCCCTTCTATGACGCGGGTATCGACTCAAAGCCCGACCGCTACAGGTTTACGGTCGCCGGGTCGGCGCGGATGACCGGGCCCGAGGGCAGGCCGATCGACTGCTGGCTGGTCACGGCCGACTACAACACGGGCAAGGTCCAAAGCCGCTTCTGGTTCGCCAAGAAGGGGCAGCAGCTGCTGCGCGAGGAAGAGCCGATGGACGACGGCCGTATCCTCCTCAAGGTGCTGCTGCCGCCCGAGCCGATGGACGAGGGACCGGCCTAAGCGCAGATCAGCGAAATTCGGCGCTCGTCCGCACGGTTGCGCGGGGCGGGCATTGCGTGTCCCATCCAAACGCAGTTTGTTGTAAGGCGTTGGCTTCACTGTCCGTCGGGGGGCAGCATGCGTGTCTGACATTGCGGAATGGCTGTCTGCCCACGGGCTCAAGCGCTATGCGCCGGCGTTCGAGGCCGCCGAGATCGACGTCGCGACGCTTGCGCTGCTGACCGACGAGGATCTGCGCGAAATCGGCCTGCCGCTCGGGCCGCGGCGCCAGATCCTCGCTGCCCGAGACGAAACCGGCACTGACGGGACCGAGCGCGAGCCGGTGGGCGAGCGGCGGCAGATCACCGTCATGTTCGTCGATCTTGTCGATTCCACCAGCATGTCGACGCGCATCGATCCCGAGATCATGGGCGAGCTTCTCGAAGCCTATAAAGCGGCGGTCGCGGACGAAATCGCGCACGCCGGCGGGACGGTGGCCAAATATCTCGGCGATGGCGTGCTGGCCTATTTCGGCTGGCCCAAGGCGCGCGAGGATGCGGCCGAGTGCGCGATCCGCTGCGCATTCCACATTCGCGACCGGGTGAAGCAGGTCCACGATCCCGCCGGCGCGCCGTTGCGGTGCCGGACCGGCGTCGCGACTGGCCTGGCGGTCGTCGGCGGCACGACCGGAACCGGCAATGCGCGCGAGGATGCGGTTGCCGGGGAAGTGCTCAACCTCGCCGCGCGCCTCCAGGCTCTCGCCGAGCCGGACGGGATCTGCGTGTCGCAGCGCGTTCACGAGCTGGTCGGCCAGCTGTTCGAGTTCGAGCCCGCGGGCGAGCACAGCCTCAAGGGGTTCGACGATCCGATCGCCGTCTGGCGGCCGACGCGCGAGGCGCTGCACACCAATCGCTTTGCAGCCAAGAGGTCGATCAAGACCCCGCTGGTCGGGCGTGAGGGCGAGATGACGTCGCTGATCGCCCGCTGGTCGGATGTGGTGGCGGGGGACGGCCGGGCAGTCCTGATCCTCGGCGAGGCGGGCATCGGCAAGTCGCGCCTGCTCGCCGAGCTCCATTCGAACGTCAGCACGACGGCGCACGCCTTCGTCGGCTGGCAGTGCTCGGCATTCCACCAGACCAAGCCGCTCTACCCGGTGATCGAATATCTGGCTCGGGAGTGCGGAATTGACGACAGCGACGAACCTGCTTCCCGGCTGGCAAAACTGGCGCGCCTGCTGGACGCTGCCGAGATGCCGCTCGACAGCGCGCTGCCCCTGTTCGCGGCATTGCTCGCACTGCCGCCGGAGGCCGGTTATTCGATGCCCGACCTGCCGCCGGCGCAACGCAGGTCGGCGACCATCGCCGCCCTGGGCGACTGGATCCGGCGGATCGCCGAACAGAAGCCGCTTCTGCTCAACCTCGAGGACGCGCACTGGGCCGACGCGACGACGCTCGAGCTGATGTCCCTGCTGATCGGCGGGATCGCGGGCGTCCCGCTGCTTGCGGTGATCACCGGGCGGCCGGAGTTCGCGGCGCCGTGGAGCGGCCGAGCCAAGGTCAGCGTCATCGGCCTCGACCGGCTGAACGCGGTGGATTGCGAAGCGCTGATCCGCGATATCATGCCGGTCGAGCAGGTCGGGCGAACGACAATCCAGACAATCCTCGACCGAAGCGACGGCAATCCGTTGTTCGTCGAAGAGCTGAGCGCCGCGGTGCTGGAAGCGGGCGCGAAGAGCAGCGCGAACGTTCCGGATTCGCTTCAAAGCTCGCTCATGGCCCGGCTCGACCAGCTCGGGGAAGCCAAGCGCACGGCCCAGCTTTGCGCGGTCCTCGGGCGGCAGTTCGCGCGCCCGCTGCTGGCCCAGGTCGAGCGTTCATCATCGGCCGCGGCGCTCGATTCGAACCTGGCGCTGCTGGTCGCTCACGACGTCCTCAATCGCCTCGGCCGAGCCAACGAGGGGCGCTATGAATTCAAGCACGCGCTGCTCCGCGACGCCGCCTACGAAAGCCTCCTGCTCGCCGAACGCCGCCGGATCCACGAGCGGTGCGGGCGTCAGCTCGAAGAGAATTTTCCCGAGGTGGTGGAAAGCGAGCCCGAGCTTCTCGGCTATCATTTCAGCGAAGCGCGACTGCCGCTCGAAGCCGCGGACTATCTGGAGCGGGCGGGGGACCGCGCGTCCGCCGGCGCCGGCTATGTCGAGGCGATCGCGAGCTACCGCGAGGCGCTGCGTCAAACGGCGCAATTGCCCGAAGGCGAAGCGCGCGAGCGGCGCGAGCTTCGAATCCTGCTCAAGCTCGGCCCCGCGCTGACCATCATCGACGGGGCGCAGGGCGCGACGGTCCGCGAAGCCTATCAGCAGGCCGAACAGCTCGGCCGCAGGGTCGATGACCTCGACGGGCGCTTCAAGGCGCTGTGGGGGCTCTGGTACAATGCGAATGTCGGCCGCGATTATTCGCGGGCGAGCGGGTTCGCCGAGGAGCTGGTCGCGCTCAGCGGCCAGTCGGGCGACGACGGCCACGTGCTCGAAGCGCTTCACTGCCGCTGGTCGTCAGCCATGTTCCGCGGCGAGGTCCCGGGGTCGATCGCCGACACCCAGCGGGGGGTCAAGATTTACGAGCGCGATCGACATCATCGGCTTGCAGCGCTGTTCGGAGGCCACGACCCCGGCGTGTGCGCGCACGGAGTGGCAGCGTCGTCGCAGGTCACGGCCGGCCAGTTCGAAGCCGCGATGCGGAACGCCATCGACGCAGTGACGCTGGCCGAGGAGCTTCGCCATCCGCACAGCATCGCCCACGCGCTGATGGTCGGGCTGTACGTCGCGGGCACCGCGGGCGATCACGAAAATCTGAGGAAGTGGACCGAGCAGCTGGCGGTCCTCGCCGACACGTACAATTTTCCCCCGCAGCGCGCGCACGCCGCCTTTTTTCGCGAGTGGCAAAAGGCGCAGACAGGCGAATGCGAGCTCGACCGGCTGCGCTCAACGTTCGACGCGGTCATCGCCATCGGCCCGATCACGCTTCTCTACATTGCCTATTTTACCGAGGAGCTGGTGAAGCAGGGCGAAACCGAAGAGGCGCTCTCGGTGATCGATCGCCTGCTCGGCACGCTCAAATTCCCGTTCGGCTATTTCCTTCCCGAAGTGTACCGGATTCGCGGCCAGTGCCTGGCGGCGCTCGGCCGCCACGGAGAGGCCAGGGATCAGTTCCGCCAGGCCATCGAGCTTGCAAGCGAACAGGGGTCCGGGCTGTTCGCCTTGCGGGCGTCGATCGCTCGAACGCGGCTGTGCGGCGAGGACGGAACCGCGAGAACGGACATCCAGAGTTCCCTCGCGGCGATCGGCGAAAGCCAGTGGCCGGAGATCGCCGCGGCGCGGGAGTTCGCGGCGGCGCTGTGAACGCGCCCGCTCAGTCGAGCGTCGCGGCAACCAGCAACCAGGCCCACGGGACGAGCGAAAAGATCGCCGCCAGGGTCGCCTGCTTGAGATAGGCGAACTTCTTCGCCGCGATGACCGACGTCTGCCAGGTCTGCCGCGCAAGATCGCGCTTGAGCTCTTCCTCGCTCGCGCTCGTGAATCGCTCGACGAAGGAGTCGCGGTCGAGCTCGGCGATCGCGTTGAAATAGATCAGCGAATCCGGGCCTCGCTTCACGTGCGGGAAGGTGCAGCGGTAGAGGTTGTAAACCGTCCACGCGACCGCCGCGAGGAACAGGCAGGCCGGGAGCAGCATCCACCATGAGCGCAGGTTCTTGAGCGAGACGAAGGAGGCGACCGCGATCTCGCCCGACGTGATCGCGAATATGGCGGAGACTTTCGCGTCGATCCGCGGGAAGAAGGTCTGGATCCTGTCGAATTGCCGTTCGATGGCCTCGAGAGACACTGCGCTCGGCGCGTCCTTCGTCATGTCGACCCTCCCCACGCGGTAGCCGAGCTGAAACAGCCGCACCGGTGTGATGAAGTCGCGCCGGTAAGTCAAAGCAGTCAGGAACCCTTTTCGTTCAGCCGGATTGCAGGTTGCTCGACGTAACGGAGCTGAAATGGCCGACAGAGACGCTTTCGACATCGCCACCCGGATCGCCGCCGGCGACGTGGGCACGAACTACGACGACGTCACGGTCGGGCTTCACTGGGCAACGGCCATCCTGGTCGTCATTCAGTTCCTGCTCGGGGTGACCTGGGACTATTTCCCGGACGCGATGACGCGTCAGATGCAGAGCCTGCACATCTCGCTCGGCGTGGCGCTGACGGCGGTCGTCGCCGGACGGATCGTCTGGCAGCTGATACCGCGGCACCAGCGGCCGGCGATCGTCGGCGGATGGGAGAAGATCGCGTCCAAGGGCGTGCATTATCTGCTCTACGCGCTGCTGGTGGTGCAGGCGGGCCTCGGCTGGGCGTGGCGCTGGGCGCAGGGGCACGACGTCGGCTTCTTCGGCCTGTTCGCGATTCCCGGGCCTTATGGCGCGCTCGCCCGGCCGACGCGCCACCTGATCTCCGAGGCGCATGAATATATCGCCTGGGGAATAGTGGTGATCGCCTTCGGCCACGCGCTCGCGGCGCTCTATCATCATTACAAGCTGCACGATCGGGTGCTCGGGCGCATGCTTCCGGCGGCGCGCTAGGGGCGCCTCAACGGCAGTTGCGCCGGCGTCCGAATGGTGATTGGTTCCGACTCCTCTCAAGGAAGAGGGGGGACAGCAATGCGATATTCGATTTCGACGGCGCTGCTCGCGAGCGCGGCGGCGCTGATGCTCGGCGGCTGCGCCAAGGACAATAACGGCACGTCGGCCAGTCCGGACAGCGTCAAGCAGGCGATTCAGGCCGACCAGGCGAAGTGGAACAAGCAGTTCAAGGACAAGGACACCGAGGCGATGGTCGGCCACTATGCCGACGACGCCTATTTCGTCGCTCCCGGCGTCAAGGGGACCGAAGGTTCGACTCCGATCCGCCAGGTCTATGCCGATGCGTCGACCGATCCGGCGTTCGACGTCCAGTTGACGGTCACCAAGGTCGATGTCGCGCGCTCAGCCGACATGGCTTACGCCCGGGGCAAGTTCACCGAAAAATATACCGACAAGAAGACCGGCAAGGTGATGACCGACAGCGGCTCCTACCTCACGGTCTACAGGAAACAGGACGACGGGAGCTGGAAGGCGGTCGAGGATTTCGCCGCGGCCGATCCGGATTCGGCCAAGCCGGTTCCTCCCGCCAAGCCCGCGACGCACGCGAAGATGACGTCGTTCGGCTAAAAGTCTGATTCAGCCAGGAACCGGGCGCCGGCGCTTCCGGCGGTGGCCCAGCGCACCTGGGCCTTGATGTGGCCCATGCGCGGGATGGCGATCTGGAGCCGCTCGCCGATATGGAAATCGGCCTCGGCGTCGATCCTGCAGCCTTCGTCGGAGAAGTTGCTGAGCCTGACCGGCTGCTTGCGGCCGTCGGTCCGCTGAACGACCGCCTCGATCTCGACGGGATGACGGTCCTTACGCCGCGCCCATGCCTGCGCCCGCTGCATCACGATTGCTCCCACTCGGCAGCACCCTTGTCGCAGCGGCCTGTAAACGAAGAATTAATTTGCGGGGAGCGGGCGCCGAAATCAGGCGGCGATGGCGTAGGGCTGGATTTCGCCGCTCAGATAGAGGCTGCGCGCCTTGACCCGCGACAGCTTGCCCGAACTGGTGCGGGGCAGGGTCCGCGGCGGGACGAGCTCGACGACCGGCGTGATTCCGGTGATCGCCCGGACTCGCTCGCGGATCTCGTCGCGAAGCCGGCCGCGCTCCTCATCGCCGGAGATCCGGCAGTGGACGAGGACGGCCGGGGTCTCCTCGCCGCTCGGCCCGGTGATCGCGAAAGCGGCGATGTCGCCCGACTTGAAGCCCGGGAGCTGCTCGACCGCCCATTCGATGTCCTGCGGCCAATGATTGCGCCCGTTGATGATGATCATGTCCTTGGCGCGGCCGACGATGAAGATGTAGCCCTTCGACACATAGCCCATGTCGCCGGTGTCGAGCCAACCGTCGGGGCTCAAGCAGGCGCGGGTCGATTCCTCGTCGCGGAAGTAGCTGTGCATGACGCTGGTGCCGCGAACGAAGACCTGTCCGATTCCGCGGTCCGGCAGGATGTCGCCGCCGGGCGCGCGGATCTGGACTTCCATCCCGGTCACCGGCCGGCCGCAATTCACCACCGCGCGAAAGCGCCTCGGCTGGTCCGCTTCGCCCGGCGCGCAGCCCGAGAGCTCATTCTCCTCGACCAGCTCGACCCTGATTCCCTCGCCCGGCGGCATCAGCGAAACGGCGAGCGTCGCTTCGGCAAGACCGTAGCTGGGACAGAAGGCGCTGGCCTTGAAACCCGCGGCGGCGAAACAGTCGACGAACGACTGCATCACGTCCGGCCGGATCATGTCGGCGCCGTTGCCCGCGATGCGCCAGCGCGACAGGTCGAAGCGGTCTTCGGCGCGGGTCTGCGAACTCATCCGACGCGAGCAGATGTCGTAGCCGAAGGTCGGCGAATAGCTGACCGACGATCCCGGATTGCGGGTGATCATGTCGAGCCACGCGAGCGGACGCCGCGCGAAATCCTCGGTCTTCAGATAATCGACCGACAATTGCAGCGAGATCGGCGACAGGAAGCAGCCGACCAGCCCCATGTCATGGTACCAGGGGAGCCACGAGATGCAGCGGTCGCCCGCCTGGACCTTCAGGCCGATGCCGTGCGCGTGGAGGTTGCCCAGCAGCGCCCGGTGGGTGACCGCGACGCCATGCGGGAAGCGCGTCGAGCCGCTCGAATATTGAAGATAGGCGATGTCGTCGGGCTTCGCCGCCGGGAGATCGCCGGTGGCGGGTTCGACGTCCGCCAGGGAATCCCAGTCGCGCGGAGTCACTCCGACCTTTTCGGCCGCGTCCCTGCCGAAATGTTCGAGCTCGGTCGGATAGAGGAAAAGCTTCGGGTCGCAGCTCTTCAGCTGGGTGGAGAGCTGCTCGACATAAGCCTCCCGCCCGCCGAAGCTGGTCGGAAGCGGCAGCGGCACGGGCAACGCGCCGGCGTAGACAGCGCCGAAGAAGCAGGCGGCGAAATCGGGGCCGGTCTCGGCGACGAGCGCGATACGGTCGCCGGGCCGGATTTCGAGGGCAAGGAAGCGCCGCGCGTGGGCGAGGGCGTCTTCGCGCAGCTCGGCATAGGTGTAGCTCCGCTCCGGAGCGCCCCGAGCGTCATGGAAGTTGATCCCGCGCCGGCCCTTGGCGGCATAGTCGAGCGCTTCTCCGAGCGTGTCGAAGTCGGCGGTGCGACGCGGCAGGCTGTCCAGCGTGGGCGTTGTGCCCGGCGGAGCAAGCTCGCTCATCACAGAGGCGTTGCGTTCGAGCACGCCGTCCCTTCCTTCATTGTTCATCTCTTGCGCCCGCGCCCTAGTAGCGCCGCCGGCGCTTTCCTGATGGGAGGTGAGTGTGGCACAAAAACGGCGCAATGGCACCTCCCAGGCCCCAGCGCCGCCCCCCGCCGCTCGACTCCCGGCGGCTGCAGGAACTCGCGCTGCGCTATGTCGGCCGGTACGCGACCACGCGCGCGAAGCTCCGCGCCTATCTCGCGCGCAAGGTCCGCGAACGTGGATGGAACGAAGCAACTGAACCGGACCTTGATCGACTCGTCGCGCGGGTTTGCGAGCTCGGCTATGTCGATGACGCTGCTTATGCGCTCGCCAAATCGCGGGCACTGAGCAGCCGCGGCTACGGCAAGCGGCGGCTGGAGGACAAGCTCCGCGTCGCGGGGATCGACGAGGCCGACGCCGCCGAGGCGCGCGACCACGCCGATGCCCGCGCGATGGATTCGGCGCTGCGCTTCGCCGAGCGCCGGCGCATCGGCCCGTTCGCCGCCGCCGAAGCCGATCCGAAGCAGCGCGAGAAGGCGATCGCGGCCATGGTCCGCGCGGGCCATCCCTTCAGCCTGGCGCGCGCCATCGCGGCGCTTCCGCCTTCCGCGACCGTGGATGTGGAGCAGATTCGCGAGCAGGCGCGGATCGACCCCTAACTAAAGATAAGCCCTGACTAAAGTCGGTTTGCCGACACTCGCAGCCATGTTAATGGACGCCGGATGGTAACCGCGTCCGTTCAATTGGCCGAGGAAAAGGTACGGCCCGCAGTGGTGTCCAAAAAGGAGTCGCCCGAGGCCGAGCTTCCGCCGGTCACCGGGCGCGTGAAATGGTTCGACGCCACGCGCGGCTTCGGATTCCTGGTCAGCGAGGAACTGGACGGCGACGTGCTGCTCCATTTCAGCGTGCTTCGCGAGCATGGCCGGCGCAGCGTTCCCGAAGGGGCGATGATCGAATGCATCCCCGTGCGACTCGAGCGCGGCCTGCAGGCCAAGCGAATCCTGTCGATAGACCTAAGCTCGGCCTTGCCGCAGCAGCCGCGCTCGTCCATTCCGCCGTCCGAGCGGGCTGACCGCAAGGCGCTGGCGGATAATGCCGGCGAGTTCGAGCCGGTGGAGGTCAAATGGTTCAATCGAGTTCGCGGCTATGGCTTTCTCAAGCGTCCGGACGCGCTGGGCGGCGAGGACGTCTTCGTTCACATGGAGACGGTCCGGAGCGCGCATCTGCCCGAGCTGCAACCGGGCCAGAAGCTGGAAGCGCGGATCGCGCCGAGTTCAAAGGGACTGACCGCCGTCGAGCTGCGCGGCTTCGACGTATTGGAGGACTAGCGCTCGCGTTCGCCGCCTTCACGGCGTGCAGCGCTCAGGCGCCGGCGCAGAATGCCGGGGTCGAACAGGGAACTCCGCAGACGGGGCTGCAGCAAGTGCCGCTAACCATCCGCTCGGCGACGGGCACACACCGCTTCACCGTCCAGGTCGCGGCAACTCCCGACGAGCAGGAGCAGGGGCTGATGTTCTATAAATCGCTTCGGCCTGACCAGGGGATGATCTTCCCCTACGACCCGCCGCAGGACGTCGCCTTCTGGATGAAGAACACGCTGATCCCGCTCGACATCATCTTCATCAGGGCGGACGGAACGATCGCCCGGATCACGAGAGCGAAAGCGCTCGACGAAACGCAGCTTCCCGCCGGAGAGCCGGTCGCCGCGGTGCTCGAAATCCGCGGCGGACGCGCGGCGGAGCTCGGAATCAGGCCCGGCGATCGCGTGGAGTGGGGAAGGCATCAGCCTCTGCGGGCCGAGCGCGGAGAGTAAGGCTGGAGCCCTCCCCCTCGTGGGGAGGGTTGGGTGGGGGCGCGGCATCTGCCAGAGCAGATGACGCCGCAAAAAATCCTCAGATTCCTTTTCGGCCGCAGACGCGGCCGGTCCCCCTCCAACCTCCCCCACAAGGGGGAGGCTGCAAGTGGACGGCTCCCTTGCAGGGAGGGGAGCTTTCCGGCAATGCCGCAAGCCCATGGGTTTCTGGTCGAAAACATTCACCTGGTGGAACGGCGCGACATTTGGAACGGCGCTGTTCACGCGCCGCTTCGGCAATGAGGTCGGGCGCGATTCCGAGGGGAATGTCTATTACCAGGACAAGAAAAGGCCATGGCGCCGCTGGGTGATCTACAACGGCAGCAACGACGGAAGCCGGGTGCCGCCCGACTGGCAGCTTTGGCTTCGCGGAACGATCGACGATCTGCCCGAGAAAGTGCTTCCGCCGATCCGCAAGTTCCAGAAGAAGCCGACGCCCAACCTTACCGGCACGATGGAGGCCTTCCGCCCCGACGGAGCGCTCGGATCGGGCAGGATCCGGCCCGCCTCGACCGGCGATTACGAGCCGTGGATTCCCGAATAAGCGTGCGCAAGGCCGCTGCACCGCTGCTGCTTGCGTTCGCGCTCGCCGGGTGCGGCAAGGGCGCGCAGCAGCAGAATGCGCTGGCGCCGGGCGCGAACCGGGCCCCGTCCACGGCCGCGGGGCAGGGCGGAGTCACCCCGATGGCGCAGCGCGTGGCGGTGCTCGGAATCCTCAACAAGCGCAACGGGATCGTCCAGAACGTCACGCTGCGCCCCGGGCAGTCGATCCGCTGGAAAGACGTGATCGTGCGCTTGCGCGCGTGCGAGACGACGGCACCGTGGGAAGAGGAGAAGCTGACCGGGGCCTTCGTCCAGGTCGACGTGCAGAAGCCGGACAAGAGCTGGGGCCGCGTCTTCTCGGGCTGGCTGTACAAGGAGTCGCCGTCGCTGAACGTGGTCGAGAACCCGATCTACGACGTCTGGCCCAAGAGCTGCGCGATGACATATCCGGCCGGACCGCCGGCGCCCGCCGCGCCGGCAAGCTCGAGCAACCTGTCGAGCGCGGCGAAATCGGCCGGGGCCGCGTCGGGTGCGCCGAAACCGGCGGCCAAACCTTCGACAGCGGCGCCGCCGAGCGCCGCGGAAAGCAACGCCGCGTAAGTCTCGCGCGGAATGCCGATCGCGCCGAGCGACGCCAGATGCTCGGTCATGAACTGGCAATCGAGAAGCGTGAAATTGCCGGCCTTCAGGCGCGCGACCAGCCATGCGAGCGCGACCTTGGATGCGTCGGTCCGGCGGCTGAACATGCTTTCGCCGAAAAAGGCGCGGCCGAGCTTCACGCCATAGAGGCCGCCGACCAAGTCGTCCGACTCCCACACCTCGATCGAATGGGCGTGGCCGGAGCGGTGGAGCGCGATCATCGCGTGCTCGAGCTCGGCGTTGATCCACGTCTCCTCGCGGTCGGCGCAGGCGGCGATCACGCCACCGAAATCGCGATCGCGGGTGACCGCGAACCTGCCCGACCGGAGAGTCCGGCGAAGCGAGCGCGACAGATGAAAGCCCTCCAGCGGGATGATCGCCCGGTTCCTCGGTTCGACCCAGAACAGCTCGTCGGCGTTGCGGCTGTCGGCCATCGGGAAAATGCCGCTGGCATAGCCCTGCAAGAGCAGCCGGGGATCGAGGTGACTCACGGATTCAATGTATCCTCCCCTGCGTTCGCAGGGGAGGATGAATCAAAGAATCTCCCGCACCTTCTCCTGCGGGCGGCAGAGGCGGACTCCGTTGGCGGTCTCGACGATCGGGCGCTCGATCAGGATCGGGTGCTCCATCATCGCGTCGAGCACCTCGTCGTCGGTGACGTCCGGACGCCTGAGGCCGAGTTCCTCGGCGAGCGGCTCCTTGGCTCGAAGCCCCTCGCGCGGGCTGATTCCGGCGCGCTGGTAGAGGCGCTTCAATTCGTCCCGGGACGGCGGGTCCTTGAGATATTCGTGGATCGACACGTCGCAGCCCGAATCGCGCAGCATTTCGAGCGTCTTTCGCGACGTTCCGCACATCGGGTTGTGATAGATGGTTGCCTTCATTCGGGTTGGTCTTTCCAAATGTTGTTTCAACGACTTAGCTAAACACGTTGCACCGGCGGAACAATCCTAATAGCGCGTCTTTGTCGCGGTTGCGGAACGATGAGCCGCAATCGTCGTTCCTGCGCTTGTAACATGCACCGCCGCGCGGCGGTCGAACCGCGTTCGGCGCATGTTCCGGCAGCTCAACATGAACGGGAGAAAGAGCGATGCGTATTTCCATTCTGGCGGTAGCGCTTGCAAGTACAGCGGCGCTTGGCGCGTGCACCGCGAATCCGCGGACCAATGCCGATATCGCGACGGGTGCCGCGGTCGGCGCGGCCGGCGGCGCGGTCGTTGGAGCGGTGGCTCCGGGGATCAGCACGATCGCCGGCGCCGCGGTTGGCGCTGCGATCGGCGGTCTCGCCGGCGCGGTCTGGGCCGACAACAACAATGACGGCTATGTCGACGGCTATGTCTACAACGGCCAATATTATGCCGGATCGCCTCCGGGTTATGATCCGACGACCCACGCGGTGGTGACCGGCGCCCTTGGCGGCGCGGCGCTCGGCGCTGCGGCCGGCGCGGTTCTCCCCGGCGTCAGCATCCCCGCGGGCGCGGTGATCGGCGCCGCGGTCGGCGGTCTCGCCGGCGCGATCTGGGCCGATCGCAACAACGACGGCGTGGTGGACGGATATGTCTACAATGGGCAATACTATGCGGGTGCCCCAGCAGCTGCTGCGCCTCCGCCGGCCCCAATGGCTCCGGCTCCGGTCCGGAGCGGCGAGCGCGGCTGATTCGCGAACGTCATCTATCGGAGAAGAAGTGAGAAGTTTGCGTAGCGGGTGCACCGGCCAGCGGCCGGTGCACTCTTTTCAGACGAGAGCTGGACCGGTCGCGGCGCTGATGCTCGGCGCAGCGGCCTTGCTCGCGCCCGCGCCGGCGGCCGCGCAAAGTCTTGCCCCGATCCCTGTCGCGGCGCCGTCGACCGCCGGGCAGACGGTCGCGGACTTCTACCGCTCCCGCAAAGGCGCGCCATTGTGGCTGACCCCGGCCGCGGGGGATGCCGCAGAGCGGCTGATCTCGCTGCTCAGCACCGCCAGCATCGACGGGCTGAATTCGAGCAAATACCAGCCCGCGGTGCTCGAGACCGAGCTCCAGGCCGCGCTCAGGAAGAACAAGCGCAAGGACATCGACCGCGCCGACCAGGCGCTGAGCCAGGCGTTCGTGGCTTATGTCGACGACCTGCACCAGGATCCGGGCGTCGGTCTGACCTATGTCGATCCCCAGCTGAGGCCGACCCCGCCGAGCCCGCTGGCGGCGCTGCTCGAGGCGGCCGCGGCCCCCTCGCTGTCCGATTATGTGTCGCAGCTCGGCTGGATGCATCCGTTCTACGGCGAGCTTCGCAAGGCGATCGCGGATCACCAATATTCCGACGACCACGAGCGCGACGTCCTCGAGCTGAACCTGGAGCGGGCGCGCGCGCTGCCGTCGGGCAAGCAGCGCTACATCCTGGTCAATGCGGCGCAACAGCGGCTGTTCATGTATGAGGACGGCAAGCCCGTCGACAACATGGTCGTCGTGGTCGGCAAGACCGAATATCCGACACCCATGATGGCGGCTTACATCCGTTACGCCGCGCTCAATCCCTATTGGTACGTGCCGCCCGACCTCGCCTGGGACGATGTCGGCCAGTGGGTCAAGAAATTCGGATTCAGTTACTTCCAGCGCATGGGCTACGAGCAGGTGTCCGACTGGTCCAAGGATCCCCAGATCCTGGATGCGACGAAGATCGACTGGGACGCGGTGCGCACCGGAAAGCAGCAGGTGCTGCTCCGTCAGAACCCGGGACCGAACAATTTCATGGGGCGCATCAAGTTCATGTTCCCCAACCAGTTCGGCGTCTATCTGCACGACAATCCGCGGCGCGAGCTGTTCGAGCAGCAGGTCCGCTATTTCAGCGGCGGCTGCGTCCGGCTGGAGGATGCGTGGCGGCTGAGCAAATGGCTGTTCCACCGCGATCTCACCTGGGAAGGCGCGGGGACCGAGCAGCCGGTGATGCTCGACCAGCCGGTGCCGGTCTACATCACCTATCTGACCGCGGTGCCGGACGGCCAGTCCATCGCTTATTACGACGACGCCTACGGCCGCGACAAAGCGCAGCTGGCCAAGATGGAAGGCGGCGGCAACGCCGCTGCCGCGTCGAGCGTGACGGCGAGCCGCTGACGCCGCTCAGCGCGGCGCCCAGTTGGGCACCCAGGTCACGTCCTGCGCCACCGGCCGCCCCGATGGATCGCGCGCCGGGCTGAATCGGACATATTCGACCGTGAGCTGACACATCAGAGCATCGGCCGACGGGTTGCCGCTGCTTCGAACGACGCGGCAGTTGGAAACGCTGCCGTCGGGGTTCACGCGGATGCCGATCGCCACATTGCCGTAGGGAAGGCCCGTCGCCGCGAATCGGCGGTATTCGCGATCGGGGATCTTGGTCAGCTTGCGCGCGGGCGTGAAGGCGCCGGTCCCGCCGCCGCCCGGCCCATAACCGCTGCCGCCAGCGCCGGTGCCCCTGCCCGAAGTGCCAGCGCCGGAGGTCGATGCGCTGCCGGTTCCTGCGACGTTCGCGGCGGGAAGCGGCGAGGGCGCGGGAATCTTTGGCGGCGGAGCGACGATCGGCGAAGGCTCGGCGCGCTTGGCCGGGGCTCCGGCGGCTTTCTTCATCAGCGGCTCGGGGCGGGGTGTGGGTGGCGGGGCGACCGGTGGCGGAGGCGGGGGCTGGGCAAGGTTGAACGTCTTGAGGCTTTCGACCGCCTGGCTGACGATATCGACGTTGAGTCCGGAGACAATCAACGCGCCGATCGCGGCGGTGGCGACGAGCGCGGCAAGCATCGCCTTCCAGCGATCCCGTTGTTCGGCTGCTGCGTAGCTGGACACGGGCGAACCTTCTCCGCCCGGACAAACGCATTCGGGCGGTGGAAGTTTGCGTTTCGCCTATTCGTGCGCGGCTCTAGCGTCGTCCATGAAGTCGGCGTGGTTGCGCTCGGGGCCGAGGGCGGTCCAGATCGCGATGACCACCGCCATCGCACCGCCGACAATCGCGAGGGCGAGGCCGTAATCATTGCCGTGGCTCTCCGCGATCTGGGCCTGGAACACGCCGTTGCGCGACATGATGAGATTGCCGAGCTGATAGGCGAACCCGGGGAACAAGGCTCGCGCCCCCGGCGGCGACAGCTCGTTGAGGTGGACGGGAACGATTCCCCACGCGCCCTGGACCGCGACCTGCATCAGGAAGGCGCCGACGCCGAGCAGGACCGGCGTCGCGGTGAATGCCCACAACGGCAGGATCGGAAGCGCGAGCAGGCAGGCGACGATGATCGCGCGCTTGCGGCCGATCCTTTCCGACCAGATGCCGAACGCGATCCCGCCGACGATCGCGCCCAGGTTCATGATCGCGGTCAGGATGCCGGTGGTGTGGGTGTCGAAATGGTGCTGCTGCTGGAGGAACGTCGGATAGAGGTCCTGCGTGCCGTGGCTGAACGCGTTGAACGCCGCCATCAGCACGATCATGTAGAGCGCGGTCTTCCAGTAGCGAAGCAGTTCTTTCACCGGGTTGAGCCGCGCCTTGCGCTGCTCCTCGAACACCGGGCTTTCCTTCACGTGGATCCGGATCAGGAGGACGAGCAGGGCGGGGGCGACGCCGACCATGAACATGCCGCGCCAGCCGATCGTGTCGAACAGCAGGAAATAGACGATGCTGGCGACGAAATAGCCCGATGGGTAGCCGCTCTG
>DATNFJ010000043.1:0-3927 GCA_035606455.1 Sphingomicrobium sp. | reverse complement strand
GGAAGCGCGAGCTTGCCCTGCTGCGCCGCCACCTCGGGCGCGCCCTGGGGCGGATTGTTCACTTCCGTCCCGCCCGCGAGCGCCATCACCTGTGCCTGGCACGCGCGCTCGAGGGTGTAGAGGCGGATGAACGCCTCGCCGATCGTCTGGCCGACCGACAGCGTGCCGTGGTTCCGAAGCAGCATCATGTTCTTGCTTCCGAGGTCGGCCACAATTCGCTCGCGCTCGTCGAGGTCGACGGCGATGCCCTCATAATCGTGGTAGGCGATGTCGTCGCGGACCAGCATCGCTGCCTGCGTCAACGGAAGCAGTCCCTCCGCCTGCGCGCTCACTGCCTGGCCGGCCGGCGTGTGCAAGTGCATAACCGCCTGCGCATCCTCGCGGGCCATGTGGATGGCGGAATGGATGGTGAAGCCGGCTGGATTGGTGATGAACGGCGTCGGATCGACCGCATTGCCTTCGATGTCGACCTTGATCAGCGACGAAGCCGTCACTTCCTCGAACATCAGATTGTACGGATTGAGGAGGAAGTGGTGCTCGGGGCCGGGGATGCGCACCGACAAATGGGTGAAGATGAGGTCGTCCCAGCCATAATCGGCGATCATCCGATAGGCGGCGGCGAGATCGACCCTCAGCGCCCATTCCGCTTCGCTGACCTTGCCCTCGAGCGAGGGAATTTCGATGCTGTCGAGCGGCGTCGCCGACGACATCTCACGTGCCATGCTGTCCACACGGTTCATGTGAGCACCTCCTGAAACGCCAAAAGCAGGATATGAGCGGCGCCGTCCAGTCCTAATCCGGCCCTTCACCTCTGAATCGTTAAGCTGTTAGAACGGACCAATGAGCCTGTATGCGCTCCAGAAGCTCCTTTACGAGCTCAACCGCGATCCCCGCGTGCAGCAGGAGTTCGTCGCGGACCGCGAGGCACTGCTATCCCGCTTCCGGCTCAGCAATGAAGAAGCCGACGCGATCCGCGATGACGACATCGGCCTGCTCTATATCCTCGGCGTAAACGGTCAGATCCTGATGCATTTCGCGGCATGGCGCGGTCTTTCGTGGGACGCGTATATCCAGGCGATGAAGGACGGGCTCACCAAGCATGGACAAGTCCGCGGGGGCATCTACGCGGCCGTCGACGGCGGCGAAGGCGGCGCGGTGTGAGCCTCGTCTTCGCCGGAATCATGAGCCACGGGCCCGGCATGCGCGCACGTGCGGAGCGCGCCGATCCGGTCATCCGGGACCCGTTCTTCGCAACCCTCGACCGATTGAGGGATCGACTGGAGGATGCGCGGCCCGACGCGATCATGGTCGTCGCGGCCGAGCATTTCGCGAACTTCTTCATGAACAATATGCCCGCCTACTGCATCGGCATGGCCGAAGATTATGAAGGCCCGATCGAAGACCCGGAGTGGCTCCGGATTCCACGGCGGACGATCCCCGGCAATGCGGACCTGTCGCGGCGAATCGTAGGCAAGGTGATGAAGCGCGTCGACGTCGCTTATGCCGAGGAATGGAAGTTCGACCACGGAATCATGGTGCCGCTGAGCTTCCTCACGCCCGGATTCGACCTTCCGGTGATCCCGGCGAACATCAATTGCCAGGGGCCGCCGCTGACGCCGCTCACGCGCGCCTACGAGTTCGGGCGGGCGGTGCGCGCGGCCTGCGATGCCGTACCGGAGCGGATCGCGCTGATCGGAACGGGCGGGATTTCGCATTGGCCGGCGACGCCCAACTCCGGGAAGATCAATGTGGATTGGGACCGCGAATTCCTTCGGCGCTGGACGCGGAACGACCGTGCGGCGCTGACTTCCTACACCGACGAGGAGACTCTGCGCGACGCCGGCCAGGGCGGGTTCGAGATACGGACCTTGGTCGCGGTCGCGGGAGCCTGCGAGGGAAGGACTGGCGACCTGTGGTTCTGCGAGCCGATCCCGATCTTCGCGACGAGCGGCTTTGCCGCCGTCATGAACCTCGAACGCTAACACTCCCCTCCCTGCAAGGGAGGGGTTTGGGGGTGGGTGCGCGCGTCTGCGCGCTCAAAAGAATTTGCTGGGCTTGGTACAACAGCGGCGGCCGAGGCATCGAGCCTCACCCGCCGCCACCCACCCCTTGCCCCTCCCTGCAAGGGAGGGGATTCTAGGCGCCAAGCTTCGGAATCTTGTGGTCGCCGAGGGCGACCGCGATGTTCTTCGTCTCCATGTAGAAATCGAAGCTGTAGTCGCCGCCGTCGCGGCCGATGCCGCTCGATTTCATCCCCCCGAACGGCGTCGGAAGATGCCGCACATTCTCCGAATTCACCCAGATCATGCCCGCCTCGATGGCTTGCGCGACGCGAAGCGCCCGGCCGGAGTCGCGCGTCCAGACATAACCGGCGAGGCCGTAATCGACGTCGTTCGCCTTGCGGATGGCATCATCCTCGTCGGTGAAGGGGATGGCGGTCAGCACCGGACCGAAGATTTCTTCGCGCGCGATACGCATGCCGGGCTCGGCGCGGCCGAACAGGGTCGGCTGGACAAAATAGCCTGCGGGGTTGCAGTCGTGCCGTGCGCCGCCGCAGACGATCTGTGCGCCCTCGCCCTTGGCGACGTCCATGTAACTCATCACCTTTTCGAGGTGGCGCGGGTGGATCAGCGGGCCGACTTCGGTTGCGGCATCGAGCGGATCGCCGACGCGCAGCTTGCGCGCGCGCTCGGCGACCCTGGCGACGAACTCGGCGTGGATCGACTCCTGCACGAGCAGCCGGCTGGACGACGTGCAGCGCTGGCCGTTGAGGCTGTAGATCATGAACACCACGGCATCGAGCGCGCGGTCGAGGTCGGCGTCGTCGAAGACGATCACCGGGTTCTTGCCGCCAAGCTCGAAATGAACGCGCTTCAGCGTCGCGGCCCCCTGCTCCATGATCGCGCTGCCCGTGCGCGATTCGCCGACGAAGCCGATCGCCTTGATGTCGCGATTCTCGGTCAGCGCCTTGCCGGCGACCTCGCCTAGACCGTTGACGCTGTTGAACACGCCAGCGGGAAGCCCCGCCTCATGCGCGATCTCGACCAGGAGCCGCGCGCTATAGGGACTCCACTCGGCCGGCTTGTGGACCACCGTGCAGCCGCAGGCGAGCGCCGGCGCGATCTTCCAGGTCGAGAGCATGAACGGCGTGTTCCACGGCGTGATGACGCCGACGGGACCAATCGGCTGGCGCATCGTGTAGTTCAAATGATCGGCGCTCGGCAGCGCGAGGCCGTTCTGCGCATCGGGAGCGCGGTCGGCGAAGAAGCGGAAATTCTCGGCGCCACGAAGCGCCGCCTTGCTCATGAACCGCAGCGGCTGCCCGGTGTCGAGCGATTCGACGAGCGCAATGTCATCCGCGCGCGCGACGATCGCATCGGCGATGGCGTGGAGGATGTCGCGGCGCTTCTTGCCGCTGGTTTGCGACCACGCCGGGAAGGCGCGCTTTGCTGCGGCGGCGGCGCGTTCGATGTCAGCCGCTGTGCCGGCCAGCACCTGGCCGAGCACTTGGCCCGTCGACGGATCGAGCACGTCGAACGGTTCGCCGCCCTTGCCGTCGGTAGGCTCGCCGTCGATGAAATGGCCAAGCGGACCGGCCGTGAGACGGGCGAGATGCTGGAGCGCGAGCTCGCGGTTTCGTACCGCCGAGTCGACCTTCGCCGCTTCGTTCACTCGGCGGCCTCCTTCTTCAAGATTTCGTGCAGGTTGTTCTTCCGCCACGCCATATCGTGGGGGATCTCATGGAGCTCGAACGAAAGCGCCAACGGGCGCGAGCGGTAGAGCTCGTCGGTGAAATCGCACAGCGCGCCGAAGATGCGATCTCCGGCGCTGCGGCGAGTCTCGACGTCGCGGCCCGGGCCGATCCGAACCATCACGTGGATGTAGCCCGCCTCGGGATTTCCATTGGCGATGCGGTAATATTTGCGC
>DATNFJ010000042.1:0-6565 GCA_035606455.1 Sphingomicrobium sp. | reverse complement strand
CGCATTTCATCCCAAATCGGATGCCACCAGACCGACCCCTACGCCAGGCTCTTCGTCACCTGCTCGTAGACGTCCTTCGACAGGCCCGGGGTCGCCGCGATCCGCTCCAGCTGCTGCCGCATCATCGCCGCGCGCTTGGGTTCGAACCGGCGCCAGCGGCCGAACGGCGGAACCATGCGCGCCGCGACCTGCGGGTTCAGCTTGTCCGCCGCGATGATCATGTCGGCTAGGAAAGCGTAGCCGCGCCCGTCGGCCGAATGGAACGCCCAGTGATTGGCGCCGAACACGCCCGCCAGCGAGCGCAGGCGATTGGGGTTGGTGATCACGAAGTCCGGATGCTGCGCGAGCTTCAGCACCTGGTCGACCGTGTCCGCCCGCTGCGCCGCGGACTGCAGCGCGAACCACTTGTCGAGCACCAGCGGATCGTCGTGGAAACGCTCGTAGAAGGCGTCGAGCGCCGCCTGCCGCTCCGGCGCGTCGAGGGAGACGAGCACCCCGAGCGCGCCCTGCCGGTCGGTCATATTGTCGGCCCGGTCGAACTGCGCCTTGGCGAGCCCCGCCGCCTCTGACGGGTTCGCCGCTCCGACAATGCCCAGCGCCACCGTCCGCAGCCGCCGCACGGCCTTGGCCGCGGGACTGAGGTCGTCGCCGGCCGCGCCGTCGCTGCGATGCGCGGCAATGAGTTCGTCGTGCAGCGCCGATCCGATCGCCGAGCGCAGCTCCTCGCGCGCCGCATGGATCGCATCCGGATCGACCACGTCCATCCGGTCGGCGATCAGGCTCTCGCTCGGCAGCATGATCGCGTCGGCCTTGAACGCCGGGTCGAGTGAGTTCGACCGGAGAGTCGCGCCGATTGCGCGGACCACCGGCTCGCCGTCCATGTCCCCGCCGCGTGCGCCCGCGACGAGCGCCCGCATCATCAGCTCCTGCATCGCCTCATAGCGGGCGAAGGGATCGGTGTCGGCCTGAGCCAGCCGCTCGAGCTCGCCCGGCGAACGCTCGGCCTCGACGATGATCGGCGCGGAGAAGTTGCGGTTGATCGACAGCAACGGCGGCTCGGTCACATTCTCGAACGTCACGCTCTGCCGCGCCTGGTCGAGGACGATCAGCCGCTCCGGGCAGATTTCGTGGCCCGTTTCGCTGCCGATCAGCGCGGTTCGAAGCGGGATCGGCATCGGCTGCTTGTCCGGCTGGCCCGGAGTTGGCTCGACGTGCTGCTCCAGGTGCAGCGTTGCAATCTTCGCCTCGGCATCGTGTTCGATGCGCGCGCGCACCTTCGGCGTGCCGGCCTGCGAATACCAGATTTTGAACGGTTCCAGGTCGACCCCGCTGCCGCCCTCGAGCGCGGCGACGAAGTCGTCGCACGTCGCCGCCTTGCCGTCGTTGCGGTCGAAATAGAGGTCGGTTCCGGCGCGGAATTTCTCCGGTCCAAGGACCGTGTGGAACATGCGAATGAGCTCGGCGCCCTTGTTGTAGACGGTCGCTGTGTAGAAGTTCGAAATCTCGATATAGCTGTCGGGCCGCACCGGATGGGCGAGGGGCCCCTGGTCCTCGGGGAATTGCACCGCGCGAAGCACGCGCACGTCCTCGATCCTTTTGACCGGCGGACTTCCGACGTCGGCCGAAAAGCTCTGGTCGCGGAAGACGGTGAAGCCTTCCTTGAGGCTCAGCTGGAACCAGTCGCGGCAGGTGACCCGGTCGCCCGACCAGTTGTGGAAATATTCGTGGGCCACGACACGCGCGATATTGTCGAAATCCGCGTCGGTCGCCGTCTCCTGGTCGGCGAGCACATAGGCCGAGTTGAAGATGTTGAGGCTCTTGTTCTCCATCGCTCCCATGTTGAAGTCGCCGACGGCGACGATGTTGAACTGGTCGAGGTCATATTCGCGGCCGTAGACCTTCTCGTCCCACGCCATCGCCAGCTTCAGGCTGTCCATCGCATGCTGGGTCTTCGGCAGATCCGCCTCGCGCACCCACACAGCGAGATCGACCTTGCGGCCGCTCATGGTGGTGAACGTATCGCGGTTCGCCTTGAGGTCGCCGGCGACCAGGGCGAACAGGTAGGACGGCTTGGGAAAGGGATCCTCGAACTCCGCCCAGTGCCGGCCATCGGCGCTGTCGCCGTGGGCGATGCGATTGCCGTTCGAAAGGAGGATCGGGAACTGGCCCGCGTCGCCTTCCATGCGCACTCGATATTTGCTGAGCACGTCCGGCCGGTCGGGGAAGAATGTGATCCGGCGGAAGCCTTGCGCTTCGCACTGGGTGCAGAGCATCCCGTTCGAAGCGTAGAGACCCATCAGCTTGGTGTTCGCCGCGGGGTTGATCTCGACCTCGATCCCGATCTCGTGAGCCTCGCCGGGAAGCTCGATCAGCAGGTCGCCGCCGTCCATCGACCATTTGTCCGTGGGCGTTCCGTCGATCCAGACGCCCGCGGGTTTCAGCCCATCGCCGTTGAGGCGGATGACATCGCCTTTGTCAGCGGCCACCGGATTGCGCTCGACCTGAAGCTTCGACTGAACGCGCGTGCTCTCAATCCCGAGCGTGAAGTTCAGGGCGATTTCGGGCACAAGCCAGTCGGGCGGGCGGTAATCCTCGCGCCGGATTGTCACGTGGGCGGGCGAAGGCGGTGCTTCGACGGCGGTTTGCGCGTCGGGCAAGGTTGGGGATCGGACGTCGGCCATGAATGCGACTTAGGCGCGGCCGGTTGAGGGAACAACCCGCGGCCCGGAGCGTCCGTGCAGGATAAGCGTTGAGGGGAAACAGCAGCTTCGGGAGACGATGATGAGCGGCTTCGAGGATATTCGCGAGCATATGGAAGTGATCGGCGCGGAAGGCGCACACATCGGCACAGTCGACCGTGTCGAGGGGGACCGGATCAAGCTGGTCAAGGCCGACAGCGGCATGGGCCATGACGACCATCACCATTACATTCCGCGCGGCCTCGTGGCTGACGTCGAGGGCGACAAGGTGCGGCTCAGCGCCAAGGGCAGCACGGTCTTCGACCTGTTCGAACAGGAAAAGAGCGGTCACCCGCTCGACGAAACGCATCAGTGACTTGATCCCGCCGCTCCCTTTCGCTCCAATGCCGCGAAAGGGAGGGCGATATGCGCAAGTCTGTGATCCTTTGCGGCGCGGCGGCGGCGCTGGCGGGCTGCGGCCAGTCGGCTGATAAGGCGAGGGGCGATAATACCGTCGCGAATTCGGCAGCGGCCGAGACGTCGAAACCTGCTCCCTATTGTTTCTTCAAGGACTCGGAGACGAAGGACTGGAAGGCTACGGTCGACAAGAGCGGCAATGTCGTCGTCACCGGCAAGGCGTACCGGCAGGACTCGCGCTACAAGGCCCTGCTCTCGCCCGCCACGGTCAGCGGCACGACCGCCGAAGTCGCGCCGACCATCGCTCAGAACGAAGGTCCCTATGGAGCGCCGGACGACTGGTGGGACGTGAAGGAGACGATCCCCAACAGCGCGGCGGTGGAAAGCGTCACGGTCAAGTGCGGCGACGGGATGCTCGCCAGGCTTACGGTGCCCCGCAAGAAATAAGCGCCCGCCGCCACTCAAGCTTATTGAGAACAGGCGAAAAAGCGCTCACCGTCGACTCATGAAGCGCGATGGCGTGACGGAGTCGCCGGCGGGGAAGTGGACGCATCCCGAGGCCTATCTCGGCGCCATGGCCCGCAAGCGCAGGTTCCGCCGCAGGGGCCATCGCGACGGCCGAAGCCAACCCGATTCTCCGCGGCTCCTTCTTTCGACGGTTCCGTTCGCGGCGCTGCTCGCCCTGCTTGCCGTGCTCGCCGTGGCGATCATGGTCATCGCCTTTCCGGGAAGTCAGCCGCAGCAGAGGCCGGCGCAGCTCGCACAGCATCAGCAGGGGGTCGCCGCAAAGGGCTGGTTCCAGGAAGCGCAGCGCGAGTTCCGCCACTAGCGTTCATCGTCCGGCAATCCGACGCGGCAGAGGGTGAGACGATGGTGGTTGGCTATCCCGTTGCGCTCGCCATGCTCGCTCAGGCTGCCGTGTCTTCCGCGGATCGAGCCGCGCAACCGCCGGCGGCCAATTCTGCGCCGCCGCCGAGCGGCTGCCCTCCGCCTGTGCCCGGCAGCACGACGATCGTCATCTGCACCCAGCGGCCCAATGGCTATCGCCTCAACCCGGACATCATGGAGGCGAAGCGCGAGATGCGCAGCGCCGGGCGGCCGGTCCGGCCCGGCACGGAGCAGCCCCGACCCGATTGCGCCACGGTCGGACCGATGCCGTGCGTCAATGCCGGGATCAACCTGCTCGCCGCAGCGCTGACCGCGGCCGAAATGGCGAAGCGGCTCGCGGCCGGACAGGAGGTCGGAAGCATGTTCCTCACCGATCCGCACCCGGACGAATATCATTTGTACCTGGCCGCCAAGGCCCGGCGAGAGGCCGAGGAAGAACAGAAGGCTGCTGCAGCCAAGGCGAAGGCGCGTGGTGCTGGAGGTGCTGGTGCTGGTGCTGCTGCTTCAGCGCCCGCCCCGACCGAAGGCAATTAGCGCGGGCGATCGATCAGCAATGCCAGCCGCTGCCGGACCACCACATCCGGTCCGGAGTGCAGGTGCCGCGAGCGTGCTGCTCCTGCACCCAGCGCGGAAAGGCGCGGTCCGGACGGTCGTTCCACCAGTCATTGTAGCTGTCGGGCTCGAACGCGCGGTTGTTGTAGAGCGCCCATTCGCCGTCGGCGTAAGCGAAGCCGTCGACGAACGGACAGCGGAAGCGGCCGTCGCGCCGGACGTCGCGGCGATCGCCGACCGTGCATCGGTTAAAGTTGTGCGGCAACGGCCGGACCCCGCGAAACCCGTGCGAGCCGGCGGCTGGAACCCCCATGCTGCCGACGAGCTGCGCCGAGGCCGGGGCGGTGGAGAACGCAAGTGCGGCGCCGAACAGCGCAGCCGTGAGCAACTTCGAATCCATGTCGCTGCTCCTTGGAATAGTGACGCGGTCGAAACGCCGGAGCGAGCAAAAGGTCGCACTTCGGCGCCTCCGGCCAAGGGTACGGCGAGGGGGCGGTCGATCCACAGGATTTTTTCGCGCTGTAATCCTTTGGTGAGGGTGAGCGGCTATTGAGGCCATATGACTCGCTCGTTCATCGCCAGATATGTGAGCCCCTGGGCGCTTCGGAAGGACAAGAAGCTGCAGCAACGCGTCGCGGCGCTGCGCCAGCGCGACGGCGACAGCTGCCGCCGCTGCCGCCGCCCGATCCGCTTCGACCTGCCGCGGGGACACGACAAGGGGCCGAAGGTCGAGCGCATCCTTCCCGGCGACACGGGCGACGAGCTGATCCAGAACCTGTGCCTCACCCACGGCCGCTGCAATGCCGCGGGAGCCGACAATACCGACGAGGTCACCGAGCGCATCCGGCGCAAGAGCGAGGCCGAGCTGCTGTCGCGCTCGCAGCGCCCGGCGAAGCGCCGCAGCCGCAAAGCCTAAGCGGGCTCCGTCGCCTTCTCCGCCGCAGCGGGGTGGGCGAACATCTTGCGGTCGTACTGGGCGCGGCTGCTGATCGCCATCCGGTTCCAGCTGTTGATCTGGACGATCGCGAGCGTCAGCCAGGCGATCTCCTCCTCGCTGAAATGCGGCTTGAGCGCGTCGTAGCTGTCCTTGCCCGCGCCGCTGTCCGCGATCAGGGTCACCTCCTCGACCCAGGCGAGCGCCGCCCGCTCCTTGTCCGAATAAAGCGAGGATTCCTCCCAGGCGTCGAGCATGGTCAGCCGCTCGGCCGGCTCGCCATCGCGGAGCGCTTCGTCGGTGTGCATTCCGATGCAGAAGGCGCAGCCGTTGATCTGCGAGGCGCGCAGCTTGACGAGGTGGAGGAGCTTGCCCTCGACGTGCCCGGCGATGACCGCCTCGAGCTGGAGGAAGTGGCGGTACGCGTCGGGCGCGATCTTCGACAGGTCCATGCGCAGGGGTTCGGCGGCCATATTCTCCTCCTTTGCCGGGTGGACGACGCTCGGCCCCGAGGTAGGACGGACGCGGCGCGGTTCAAGCGGAAAGGCTTGTAAGTCCGGCGCGGCGCGGTAGCTTCCATCGGGCTCCGGGGGAGGAAAGAATGGAAACTGCACAAAAACGCCCGATTTCGCTGACGATCATCGCATGGTTCTTGATCGTCGTCTCGGTCCTTGGGCTGCTCGCGCAGGCCGCCGCCTTTCTGATGAGCTCGAACCCGGCGATGGCAAAGGCGATCGCGCAGATGCACGAACCAATGGCTTTGCAGGGGACACAGGTTGTCCTGGCCGTGATCAACCTCATCGTCGCATACGGTATCTTCAAGGGACAGCCTTGGGCGCGCGTCCTGTATGTCGTCGGGGCAATCGTCGGATTGGCGGCAGGATTCATGATGTCGCCGCAAAAGCTGGGCGTCGTCCTCGGCCTGATCATCCTCATCGTCATCTCCATCTTCCTTTACAGCGAGAAGGCGAACGACTGGTTCTCCGCCCGGGGCTTCATGCTGAAGCGCGAGGACTGACCGGCCGCCGGCGCCAAAAAACTGCCCCGGTTGTGCCGCGGCGGGACCGCGCCGGCCGCCGATGAACCAAAGCCGCGA